>CAUJKL010001064.1 GCA_963204995.1 Planctomycetota bacterium
ATGAGGAAGACGGTTTCGATGTCCGGGTCGAGCTGACGATTCGCCATCATCATCGTGAACTCGACGGCGATGTCCGTCAGCGGGCGTACGCCGCGAACCATCACTCGCGAACCACATTCGCGAACGAACTCGACGGCCAATCCGGAAAAGGATCGGACCTCGACGTTGCCGCAGTGCGAGGTCGCCTTGGTCAACAAGTCGACACGCTCTTCAGGGGAGAAGAGAGCCGTCTTCTCGACGTTGATACCGACGCCGATGACCAGTCGCTTGAAGAGCCGGCTCGACCGTTCAATCACACTCATGTGCCCCAGCGTCGGCGGGTCGAACGAACCGGTATAGATCGCAATGTCGGGACTGAGTTCGTTCATGTTGGCTCCGGTTTCTGAAGTGCGGACGTGAGTAACGGCTCAGCTTGCTTCGTAAAAGAGACTAGCGTAATGCGTCGATCAGGCGATCAACGTCACCGGAGTTTGCATACGCATGAGCGCTGATCCGCAGGCGACCATCGCGGCAACTGAGTGCGACACCCCGATCGAGACACTGACGTCGTGCCTCCATCGAATCACGTCCTGGCAACTCGAACGAAACGATTCCCGAACGGTGATCAGATTCGCGATGACTCAAAACGGTAGCTCCAATCTCGGCGAGTCGTGTACAAGCCAAATCGGTGATCGACAACACTTGCTCCGCGATGGGCGATTGACGAGACGTGAGACCGAACGATGCCAGCATATCCAAGCTGGCACCGAGTGCCAACAGACCCACCATATTCTGTGAACCGCCTTCGTAGCGAGCGGCGCTATCTCGTAATCTGAGTTCGATGCGACTGAAGTCATATTGGTGGACGACGCTGTTCCAGCCGATTCCTATCGGCCGTAGCAAGTCGAGGTATTCCTGCCGGACAAATAGGATGCCGGCTCCTTCCGGCCCAAGCATCCATTTATGACCATCCGCCACGACGAAATCGACGCCCGTATTGCGAACGTCAAGCGGAAACACACCGAGGCCCTGAATCGCGTCAAGCGAGACGAGAATGCCACGCTCGTGAGCCAGCCGAACTAACTCAGCGACGTCAATCCGCCAACCGCTGGCATAACCAACCCAACTCACGGCAATGATCTTCGTTCTGGAGTCGCAATTGGCGAGCAATCGCTCGAAATCAACCCGGCCTCGATCGACCGGAACCAACCTGGCTGTCACGCCACGCGAGGCTAGATTCATCCACTGATACAAGTTGGATGGGAATTCGTTCGCCAACGTGACGATATTATCTCCGTTCTGCCAAGGAAATCCTTCGGCGATCAGGCCGATTCCGGTCGTCGTGTTGGAGACCAAAGCGATCTCGCTCGACTCGGCCCCCAGCATCGCGGCAGCTGTTTTACGAGTGTTTTCGAGCGACGCGGCCCATTGTGGCCAGACCGTATCTCCCTCGCGACAAGCTGCGTCGGCCCAGCGTCGCACCGCGGCCACTGCCGGAGAGGGCAGGGGGGCGACTGCCGCATTGTCGAAGTAAGCCCACTTCTCTGTGATGGGCATCAAATCCCGGAACCTCTGCCGGGAGTCGCTCGCCGTCTGTTTCTTGTCCATCCGTACATCCCCTAATTTTTCGGTGAGATTCGTGTCATTTATGCGAGGCTCCAAGCATACTAGGGTCGGTTGTAGCGGCTGAAACGGTCGCGACTAGCGGTCGAATGTCTTACGGAGTAGGGCGGCAGGGCCGCAGCCAATGCGAGTTGTCGCTCGGTTGGACACAACCCGCTCCCGTTGGTCGCTAGAGTCGTACTGATATAACAACACTTTCATTGTTAACGGTGTAGGAATCGGAACGACCCGACTGCGGGTGGAAAGGATTCCTAAGAAAGAGGCTTGCACACCGGTGACATCGGAAATGTAGGAATTATACTAGCGTGAACACTGAATCCCGAGAACAACAGCCACCGGTCAGAAACCGGCTGTCAGGGGAAACCGCGGGTCAGGCTTGCAACACTGAGGAAAGCAGCGAATGCCCAAGGCGCTATGTCTGACGGGGATGGTAATCGCCATCGTCGTCGCCCTACTCTTCTTGCTGGACCTAATCATCAAGATTCCGTTCCAGCGCGCGAACGTCCTCATGGACGTGGTGTTCGTGCTATGCGCCGCGACGTTGGGCTTTATCAGCTGGACGACTTTTCGCGAACAAGATTGAGCCGAGCGGCCAACGTTGCACGCGTTTCGCAATCTAGGAGGTTTCACGACTTCCGCGATGGTGCGAAAGGATGTGCGGCTCACGCAACTCGCAACACCGAGCGTCCGGCAATCGCTTGGCGCTGAGGTGCCAGCCGCGCGACTAACCCTTGCATGGTGACGACAGCCACCAGTCCTTTGTTCCTGCGACGATGAACGGTTGTCAGAATTCGTTCCAAACTCGCCAGTTCCGCTTGATCTTTTAGGGTCTCCAGCTCCACAACGAGATGAACGAGGCCATTCGACCGAGAGGCGCGGGTTAGTGCGCGATTAACCGCCCAGTCCGTCCTGCCAAGCTGCCAGCGTGCCTTTGACGACAGCGTGAAGGATACGGGCGCTTGCCAAATGCCGAAACGCAGAGACTGAGGTTGGAAGCCCGCATGCAGCGGCGATCGCACCACCGAAATTCGGTGCTTCACGAGCAGATCGAGGTTTGTCGTAAGTTCAGCGTCGCTGACGGCAATCGTTCTTAGCAACACTCGTTGAGTTGCAGCGCCTTCGATCCGACGCGCCAGCTCACGTGCAAAGTGAGTTCGGCCGACGTGGGGGCCGGCCCAAGTTGCGTCCGCTAGGATCGCGAGTTCGTGGCGGAGAGACTCTGCGCGGAGGATTTCGATCAACCCGTCAGATCCTGGCGACGGTGTCGAGAAAGTGGCCGGAATCTGAACTCGTTTGAGCGTTCTAAGTAGTTGAGATAGTTCGGCTTGTAGGTTGCTCGCTAAGCCTTCTCGCAAATCGATCGATAATCCAAACACTCCGCTACCGTTGCTGTGTGACATCCTGTTCTCACTTTGCTGAACCCTGAATCTGACCTCTTCACGATCCGTCCTACGGTCCTTGCCAGTTCCATCGGCATTCGGGACACATTCGGAACACGTGGCAGCGTCCAAGTGTAGTAATCCCCCGTGTCGTTTATGCTCGCCTAATCTGCCTCCGTTCGGCCGAGAACGACTGTGCTAGCCCGGTAAGGGTTGAGGTTTGCTTCGACTGATCCCTTCGCGCAAAACCTTCACATTCGTGGAGCCAACACGAACGTCCCCAAGTAAATGCGCTTTTTCTCAGCGAAAACGTAGCCGCCACCACCTCTAACTCGTTATAATGCCAGCAGCTTAAGCACTGGTAACCCTGTTCTCCAACGGGGGTACGACACGAATTCGCAGATATCTTTTCGCGAGGCTTGCCGCATGGCTTCCAACGACCCGCTGTTTGACGATCTGGAACCACTGACCGATGATCTGGAACCGTTAACAGAAGATTTTGAGCCGCTTACGGATGAATTCGATCCGCTGTCGACAGAGACACCGATCGAAGCTAGCGATGCTGACCCGCTTGGATTGGGGGACGTGGATTTAGGTAACCTTGCATCTTCCGCGGCTGATCCGTTGGCGACCGAGGCAATTGCCGCCGCACCAGTAACTTCACTTGCTACGGAACCGGCAGCGGAAGTTGCGGTGCCCGACGCAAGTGAAGAAGACGATGACGAATACGAGGACGAAGAGCCTTCGCGACTGCGAAGGTTCAGTCTGCGGAACTTGTTGCAAGGGATCGGCGCGTGCGGGTTCTCGATGATCATACACGTCGTGGCACTCGTCGTCTTAGCACTCATGACGTTCGACACAGCGGTCGATGCGGTCAGTCAATTGATCGTGGCATCCGCCCCGCAGGATGAGATCGAAGACCCGCCAGTAGAAATCGAACTGCAAGAAGAAATCGAAGTTGTCAATGAGCAGACCGTGTCGGTGTTCAGCGCCGCGCCAGCCGTTGGCATTGCCGGCGGTGGACCTGTGGCAGCGGGAAGCCCAACGCTTGACATGACGCTCGTCGAGAAAGCTGAAACCACGGAGATCCAGATCGACGCGCCAACCATCGGGATGCTCGATTCGACGGTGTTGGTCGAAGCAGTTCCAGACGGTGAAGTGAAAGGCGAGCCGCGCGACATCGTCGACAGTTATCAGACGGCGATGGACCGCATCACTCAGGAGCTGGTATGGATGCTCGACAAGAGCCCGGTGCTGGTTGTTTGGTGTTTTGATCAATCGGAGAGTATGAAGGACGATCAGCAGGAATTGCGAAACCGAGTTGCCAACGTCTATAACCAACTCGGCATCGCGGGGAAATCGAATAGCGATGCCTTGCTAACGGCCGTCACAAGCTATGGAAACGGCTTCATCGATCACACACAGAGGAAGCCCACGAGCAACGGCGACGAAATCCGCAAAGCGATCGATGCAGTTCCGATCGATGCGACGGGTGAAGAGATGATGTGCCAGGCCGTGGGTCGGACGATCACGATCTATCGCGAAGCAGCTCGTCGCGGACGCCAGATGGCGATGATTCTGGTCACCGACGAGAGCGGCAACCGCGATAATAATGACCGCTTCTTGGAACAGGCGATTGGAACCGCCAAAGCCGCGAACTGTAAGCTCTATGTCCTGGGACGCGAGTCGGTGTTTGGCTATCCCTATGCTTACATTCGCTGGATTCACCCTGAAACCAAGCACCACCACTGGCTCCAAATCGATCGCGGTCCTGAGACTGCGTTCCCAGAACAACTGCAAACCGACGGATTCCGTCGTCGTCACGATGCGTTCAGCAGCGGCTTCGGGCCTTACGAGCAAACGCGGATGGCCCGCGAGACGAATGGCGTGTTCTTCATGCTTCCCAGCGTCGAGACCAATCTCGTCGGTGCGGAGAAGCATCAGTACGAACTAGAAGCGATGCGGCCTTACCGACCGGACCTACGCTCCCGTCAAGAAGTTTTCGCCGATCGCGACAAGTACCCGTTACGTTCGCTGATCTGGAAGGTGATCTCGGACTTAAACCCGCATAACCCGAGCGCTCGAGGGGCGGTCGAGATGCGAGTGGAGTTTTCGCTGGACCGTGCTGAGTTCGCGCAACAGGTACGTCAGGAGCAACAGAAAGCCAAGATGCATTTGCAGTACATGGCGGAAGCCGAGAAGGCTCTTGCAGCCGGAAAGAAACTCCGCGATCAGGAAGTCGAACCGCGGTGGCGAGCGAACTATGACGTCATCTACGCCCAACTGGTGGCCTACCAAGCTCGTATGTACGAGTATGGCGTCGCATTGGAAGTTATCTTGCGTGAGCCAAAGACGGCTCCGTTGATGCGAGGAACGGATCGTTTGGTCCACTGGGATATCGGTACCGTAAAACAGACTCGCACCGAAGAGTCGAAGCCGTACATCGATCGTGCGACGGATTTGTTTAAGGAAATCCAGGAAACGCATCCCGGCACTCCGTGGGCAGCGCGAGCGGCTTGGGAGATACGACGCGGATTCGGCGTCGATCTGCACCCGGACTATGAGAATCCCTATAACGGGGCTGTGACTATCAAGCCACCGAAACTGTAGTCGCCGATGGATGGGCCTATTTCGGAGTTTCGAGTTCGCCATTGGATTGCCGAACGAATGTGCCGATACTAGCGATAAGAACGAATCGTGACGACCACGCGCTGACTGCGCCGTGCTCATCAGTAGGTTATGCTTCAGCATGATCGTTGTGCCGCGTACACCGTGAGAGGATCGACCGGATGCCAGGGAAGATTTCACGTCGAACAGCCATTCAAACTCTTGCGTCGGTCGCCGGGCTTTCAGCGACTGGATATTTCGCCTCACCACTCGCTGCGGCGAAGCGCGATCCCAAGTGGGAAACGGCCATCGAACGAGGGTTGAAGTGGGTTGCCAGCGAACAATCGTCGCTGGGACATTGGACGGCTGGTAATTACCCAACTGCGATGACTGCCCTCGCGGGAACAGCGTTGATTTGCTCCGGGTCAACGACGACGCAAGGACCATACGCTCGGCATATTCGCCGGGCCGTCGATTACCTGACCACAAAGAGCCGACAAAACGGACTGATCGGCGATCCAAACACGGACAATCGATACACGTATGGACACGGATTCTCGATGCTCTTTCTGTCACAGATTTTGGGCGAGGAAGAAGATGCAGAGCGACGCGAGGAATTGATCGACATCCTGAATCGAGCGGTTGATTTCAGCGGCAAAGCACAAACGCCTTCCGGTGGCTGGGGCTATGTCAGCGCAAAGGATGGCAACAACTTCGACGAAGGCTCGACGACGATTACACAAGTTCAAGGTTTGCGAGGTTGTCGGAACGCGGGCATTCCGGTTCCGTCCGAGACGATCGAAAACGCAAAACAATATATCTACGGCTGTAAGAATGCCGACGGCGGGATTTCGTACAGCTCGCGGAATCGAGGTAGCTCGCGACCAGCGATCACTGCGGCAGCTCTCGCGGCACTTTACAACGCCGGTGACTACGATAGCAAGCACGTTCCCGAGATGTTGAAGTATGCCCGAGAGACCTTGCACGACGTTACGGGCAGCGGCACCGCACGATCATTCGGCCATTGGCACTATACATATCTTTACTACTCCCAAGTTGTCTATCGGCAAGGTATGGCCGATTGGGAGCCTTATCGAGATAAGCTCTATAATCGCATCATCAGCGAACAAGGCACCAATGGAAGCTGGACCGGCAACATCGGCCCAATCTATGTAGCGGCGTGCAATCTAATCATGCTCCAACTCGACAGAGCCTACTTGCCCGTCTATCAACGCTGATTTGCCGAAGTACGAGAGCGAGCAGCGGCGGATGGCTGTGGCGGAGTCTTCGACGCCACGGCTGCTTGGGCGGGTGGCTGTGGCGGGTGGCTGTGGCGGAGTCTTCGACGCCACGGCTGCTTGGAGTTCATGGTAAGGCTGCTTGGAGTTCATGGTAAGGCTGCTTGGAGTTCATGGTAAGGCTGCTTGGAGTTCATGGTAAGGCTGCTTGGAGTTCATGGTAAGCCGGGGCTTCGCGGACTCAGCCCCAGCCACCTCCCACCTCGTTCCATGAAGTTATTTCCTGGACGATCCTAACCCATCAAAATCTGACGGCTACCCCTGACATCTGCCTGCTTCCTGACTTGGCTGACGCAGCTAGACTCCCTAGAATAGTCCCCATCAATAGGGTGTTTAGCGTTGACATCAAGGAAACTGATCTCTGCGGAGGTATGCTAGTGGCCGGGCGAATTGAAGGGACCGTGGTTTCGATCAGTGGATCGGGAAACCTCGTCACCGATATCACTGCGGAGCAGCTCACCGATGTCCCGCGTGGCGAACAGGTCACGGTGCGTTGTGATGAACACGAGACGCTTGGGATCTTTGACGTCGGCCACAACCAGCCCCCGTTCACGTTGATCGCGCTGGTCGGATCGAGCGGTTGCTTGGAGTTGGAGATTGTGACCGACAGCGCGAAGATTATGCTAGGCGTATCGACCGGCGAGAAAGTCGAAGTCCGCTGGTAGCCCACCGCGACTCGCCACTTTCACGCTCCCAGCTTCGCTGAAGTCAGTCCATCAGCATCCGTGCGCCAGCGAGCGTTAAGTCGCCATGTCCGATAAAAGGTCTTCAATCGGCAACCACCTCAGGGCATCGTCAAAGTTCCGCTCGTCATCGACGTCCGACTGACTCACCGCCTGTCTAGTCGGTTCATTCAAACTAGTCGCAAGCGGCGAAATGACGATGCTGCTTGCGGCAACAGGCGACTCGCAGCGACTTTCTTCGTTACCGAAAATCGCATCCACTGCCGCCACATGCTCGCCCTCCGAGGAGGCTCGACCATCCAACCAGTTCACGATTTGCAAAACATCGATTGGCGAGAGCCAGCCATCGCCCGTGACGTCGTAGAACGGACCGAGTGCCTTGGCGAGCGTTCCAATCTGGCGCACGACACTCTGCGTGGCCAGCTTGATGGCACCCGTCTCCTCAATCCGATTGATCAAGACTAATGCGTCGAGCGGGCTTGTGAACCCGTCACCGGTGACGTCTGTCTCCATCGCCTCATTTCGCCACTGCTTGGCGTTTCTTTCCGCAAACTGAAACTGATCGTCAATGGACGAAACATTTCCCTCTGCGTCTGCGACCACGCGTAATACTTTATTGCCAACAGCAAACGCGAAGTTCCGTTCAACAGCGAGGCTGCCGTGCGCCGAAACGAGTGCCTCGACGGAGAGCAGCATCGGTGACACAGGATGGCCAAGATGTCTCGCGATCGCTTCGCGTGCCTGCTTCGCCATAAACCAGTCCCGCGATTCGGACTCTCCAACTCCATTACTATCCGGAGGAGCGGAATCGTCTGGCGAGATACTGGCATGGGCAAAGATGATGGTCGGGTTATTGATGTCAACGGCGGTAATCGAATCGTGGGCAATGGAGTAGAGCACGTTGTCGATAAACGCTCCTCGCAAGACTTGCGAATCGTTCGCGACTTCGCCGCGCAGTGTTACGCCATCTCGTGACTCAACCGTCGCGTTAACGTCGATTTTCAACAACGCCAGATCGTCTTCCCGGTAGTATTCCCAAGTCTCGCGATACCCATCGTTGTCGGCATCGATGCGACGCCGGCGATTCTCGGCCAGCGGGATCGCTAACACATCATGAGCGGCGAACCAACCAAAGGCGTGATGATCCGTTTCAGCAATGGAAACCGAATCTCGATAGAAGCTGTGTCGACCGACGATCCGTGGTCGAGTTACGTCCGTCACGTCGAACAAGATGACTTGTGTCGAACCGGTCGTCTCGGTGACTGCGTTGCGACCGATCGTCAGCACATGGTTCTCGTCGATCATCTGTATATAGCTGCTGAAGCCAGGCAGCGTAACATGCCCAACCGGCAATGGCGCTTGAGGGTTGCTCATGTCGATCACGAAGAAGGGATCGATCTCGCGGAAGGTCGTGACGAACGCTCGATCACCCATGAACCGCACCGACTTAATGTGTTCGGTAAAGCCCAGGTTCTGCAAGTCGCCAACGACTTCCATCAGCCCGCCGTCATCGCGGAGCACAAAGATCGTGTTCTCGGCATGGCCTGAGTAGTTGCCGCCGTAACTGTTCCACAGCGTCGTCGCGATGCGGAGATAGCCGTCGAATGTGTCGACGGAGAACTGATTCAACAGATAGCCGGCAACGTGCCCGAACGAGGCAAAATCCACCAGCCCGGTATCGGCATTCCAATCGAACTTGAGAATCCGCGTGATGTCGCCGTCTTCCCGGTCATAGGCTCGCTCCAACACATACAAACCATCCCAGCCGCCATAGATCGTATCGGCTCCGTTGGTCAGGATTCCGCTCGTACCACTCAGCCCGGGCTCGTTGTTGGACATATTGATCGACACGACGGAGATCAAGTTCCGAGCGGTTTTGTCCTGGGGCTGGTAAATGTCTTCCGGCGCGATTGCCAAACCCGTTCTGACGAGAGTTCCGTCCCCATCATAGCTCGCATAATGTGGCAGCAACGTGTCGTAGAGTTGTGTCACGCGGGCGATGTAGTCGGCGCGAGTTTCGTAAGTACATGATTGTGTTGGAACTTTGTAGACGTAATCATTTTCACTCAAACCCTTCGACGCTGACGAATTGTCTTCGATTGGCTCACAGGTTTGCGTCGGACCTGGCAGCGACAGGTACTGATTTCGCTGCACGACAAAGATCTGGTCATCGATGCGCCGCGACTCGACATAGCTACCGTCCAGCTTGGTCTTCTGCACCAGCATGGGTTGGGAACGATCCGAGATGTCGTACACGCTGACGACGGTGCTCGATGAACGAGGTGGCGGATAATCCGGAGCGAAGATTCTCGAAGCGAGTGAGTTCTCGAGAGCACCGCCCGCGTTGTGTACCGATTCCGTGGGCTGTTGGGACGCAAAGATGTCTTGCCAATCGTTCTCGTAGCTCTGTGATACGACGGTCAATCGCGTCCCAAGCAAATACTCGCCGATCGGTTGCCCTTCGATGCGTGTTCGTGACACAACCGACAATTCGCTCGCGGGCCAAGCGCGCGCAATGATTAGCTCGCCGTCGCGGACGACGTACAGGAAGTCGCTGTCGGTCTCGACGATGTCGGCTTCGTCGATGCCGTGAACTTGGACGTTGGTTTCGGAGTGTATGCGTTGCTCGGCAGTTGCGTTCCCAGCAACCCCGGTATCCGCGACACGAAGGTACACTAAGTCATCGTACCAAGGGTAACGCTCAACCGTCGTGCCAAAATACTCGTCCCAGCGGCTTAGCGATTCTTCTAACATTGGCCCGAACAGCGACTGCGAATCAAACTTCCGCAACAACGCATCGCGCGACGAACTTACGTAGACAGTTACTTCCGCCTTCAAGCCGCCATCGACGATGTATGTGAAGCGGTCTTCGCCGGTGAAGCCAACGGGAGGCGTGTAGATGATCGAGTCGCGTCCCTCGCTGATCGATACGGCGGCACCGGCTTCGCTCTCCGTAACTCCGGTGATTCGCTGTGCTCCCTTATAGTCCGCGCCAAAGAGATCGTTGGGAAGCACGTCAAGTTGATTGGTGCTACCTGGTTCGACACGGAACTGATCGTCGCGGACGCGGCGCACCACATTCATCGTGATGCTCTCGGTCCACAGCCCATCAACCGTGTAGGAGAAGAAGTCATTCCCAACGAAGTCCGCATTAGGCGTGTAGTTGATCGACTGGTGGTCTTCGCCGATCGTCACCGTGCCGTTTTGGGGTTCTGTTACGTTCGTAATGCGGCGTGCGCCAGAGTACGGATCGCAAAGATATCCGTGTTGCTGGAAGTCGTTCGCGACAACGTTGCTAACGTTGCCGGAGCTGTTCTGATTAACAACCAACGAATCGGCAGCTGGGCGACAAATATTCGATGGCGGCTGTGGGTCCGTGCCTCCGCCACCACCGCCTCCTCCACCACCGCCGGTCGGAGGATTATCGATCACAACAGTGACCTTCGCTTTGTGTTTTCCATCGGCCGTATACTCAAACGTATCGGTGCCGAGGAACTCGCTTGGGGGCACGTAGTAGACGCCTTGGCCGTCCGGCAGGATCGTGATCGTGGCACCGACTTCCGAAACGCCAACGCTGGTGATTCGGTCAACGACATCCTCTCGCACCAAGCGCCGCGAATCTCCCGGTGCGTAACGATCGTCCTCCCAATAGAAGTTGTCGTTGCCGAGCAAATCAAGGTAACTCCTGTCGAGTTCGCCCTCGGGATCGACTTGCGGCTGAAAGGAATTGTTGGCGTATATGGTATGCCAGTCATCTTGTACGGGACGATGCACTTGAACGGTGATCGTCTGTTCGTAGCGGCTATCAACGACATAGCGTATCGTCTGAAAGCCCCGAAAGTCCGGCGCTGGCGTGTAGTTGACAGACAAACCGTCGCTGGCAATCGAGAAGAATCCTTTCGTAGCGTCCGTATCAGCCAGATGCGTGATTCGCTGCGCGCCTGCGTATCCATCCCAGAAGGAATCGTTCGCCAGAACATCTAGTGCAATGTTCTCGGTATTCCATACGACGTTCAGCTTCTTATCTGCGACGAGCGGATCGACGATGTCGACGGTCACTTCGGCTGGATAGTGATCATCCACGAAGTACAGGAACGAATCTTTGCCGACCTCATATTTGGCCGGCGTATAAAGGATCGATTTACCATCCGAGCTGATCTCTACCTCGCCACCCAAACGAGTCTGGCTGACACTCGTGATGCGTTTGGCATCTTGATAGTCTTTCCAGTAGGGATCGTTCGCCGAAACATCGAGTGTCCAGACTTGATCGTTCGGATTGACGGTGAAGCGATCGTGCTGGAGAGGCGCGATGATCGAGATCGTGACTTCGGCAGAGAATTGCTGATCGACGTAGTAGGTGAACGTCTCGGTACCGAAGCCATCGGCGGGCGGATCATACTCCAGCGACCGGCGATCTTCCGCGATGCGAATCAAACCGCCTTTGCTCCCAAAACTCGTACTGGTGATCTGCTTCGGCCCACTGTAGTCTGCGGCAAAGACGTCGTTGTGCAGTACGTCCAGCGACTGCGTTCCGCTATTTTGGCGGACCTCGAAAAAGTCACCGCTGGCATCCAGCAGCATGCGGCTTTCGAGCGGCTCCAAAAACATCCGCCTTGTAATTGACTTTTGTCGCTTCATCAATGCTTCCGCTCGTTCCGTTTGGATTGAATGCTGATCCCTAAGTCCGAGAGGCCGTGCTGCGAGGAAAGTGTCACGCTGGCGCGACACCAGCCAGAATGAAATACTTTACGACAGCTGTCAACTCTTTTGAACGACAGGACTTAAACCCGTGATATAGCATACTTAGCTTGTCCGGTTAGAGTAAGCCGAAGATGCGACGTTTTGACGATCACCGGGTCAGATGACGGTGAGAGGATCTCGCAGCGCCGTCAATCACGAGCGGAAGCAACCTTCGACCAGAGCGAATCTGCGGGGGCGACGCCATCCAGCAAACGAGCGAATTCAAAGGTCATTCCCAGCGCCCGGTCGAGTGGCTCTGCCCATGTCGCGTCTCGCGACCGCTCCCAAGCAGGCCTGGCTAACCCAACCGCCGGATCGCCATCAAATTCAAGTGGATGCTTAGGGAGTTGGTCGTAATACTTGCGAAAGACCGTCGTCGCCGCAAAGAACTCTCGCAAGCCGACAGTATCGGCCAACGCGGCTTGCAGACGCAACGTGGCGTGTTCGTGAACGATTTTGCTCGGATCGTTCTCCAGGCCCCAGTCGGGCAGATGAATCGCCTCGGGGCCTTCGACCAACAGATGGCACATTTCGTGAAGGATCATTTGCGCGAGAGAATCGTCCGCGTCGAGGGTTTCCGGCGTGCCGATCCGTAGAGTGCCCGCGCCATCCCACGACGCGAACACATCGGCGCTGCGTTCGATAGTAATTCCTAAAGAACTCGCCGCGTGAATCCAGATCAGGTCGAGCGGGTCTTGGTAGGTAGCTGAGATCGTGCGCATATTTGTAGGGTGGGCTGTACCCACCGATCAGGAAGGTGTTTGGCGCAAAGGGGTCGGGAGATGTTTTTCGGAGAATGCGTTTTCCGATGGAAACGACGCTGGCCGAAAAAGACTCCCGA
>CAUJKL010001065.1 GCA_963204995.1 Planctomycetota bacterium
CAGGCTCTCGCCGGTCGCTTCGCCAAGTCCTCCATTCTCGAACGGCAATTGACGTGGATCACATTCGGCAACGTTCCATTTCTCATCTGGATGGCCTTCGCAGGAACATGGGATCGAGTCCCCGCCGCCGGCCTCTTGGCGCTGGTTCATTTCATGCACCAGCCGATCTACAACAGCTTGATCGCGAAGTACACACCGCGTCACCGACGCAGTTTGTGTTACGGATTCAGCTTTGCGATGGGCCTGGGATTGGGAAGTTTCGGTGCCAGATTCGCCGGCGCGTTTCAAAGCGATGCCATCGTGTACGGGACGCTGGCGGCGGTGGCCGGAGTTGGATGTTTGATCTGCGTCGCGCTCAATCATCTAGCGTCGCAGCGTTACCAGCCCATAGCTCGGACATAATCGCTGTCCCAACGCGACAGCACACACTTTTGGCGCGTGTAAAACATGATTCCCTCGATTCCCTGCACATGCAAGTCGCCGAAGAAACTGTGATTCCAGCCTGAAAAACTGAAGAGCGCCATCGGAGCAGGAACTCCGATGTTGACACCGAGCATACCAGCCTGCATCTCACGCACGAACTGTCTCGCGGCCGCGCCGCTGCTGGTGAAGATCGATGCACCGTTGCCGAAGCTCAAGCGGTTCATTGTGGCGATCGCTTCGTCAAGCGACTGTGGTCGAACCAGCGACAGCACCGGACCAAAGATCTCTTCTTCGAATAATCGCATCCCAGGCTTGACATCATCAACGAGTGCCGGACCGGTGAAGAAGCCTTGTGTCGGGGCATTCGCGCTGGCGTCGAAGGCCACGTTTGCGCCTTCGCCGGTGGCCTGGGAAAGGAACTGCTGAACTCGTTGCCGAGCTGCGCTATCAATGACCGGCCCCATGTCGGCACTTTCGTTCGTACTTGTGTCATCAACTTGGAAGTGGCTTAACGCCTCGCTCACGCGTTCCCGCCACTCGTCGGCCGTCGCTTTGCCAACTCCCATCAGGATCGAGCCTGCCATACATCGTTGGCCCGCACAGCCGAATGACGATCCAAGAATCGCCTGCAGTGTCGAATCAGGTTCAGCGTCAGGCATCACGAGCAGCACGTTCTTCGCACCACCTGCTGCCTGTACCCGCTTCCCATGCCGACAGCCGGACGCATAGACATGAGCGGCAATCTTGGACGAGCCCACGAAACTCACCGCAGCGATTCCCGGATGCGAGCAAATCGCATCCACGACCTCGGCACCACCATGCACGAGATTCAATACGCCTTCGGGCAATCCGGCCTCGGCGAAAAGTTCGGCGAGTCGGATGGCGGTGAGCGGAACTTTTTCACTTGGCTTGAGGATAAAGCTGTTTCCGCAAGCGATGGCCAACGGATACATCCACATCGGCACCATCGCGGGAAAGTTGAACGGCGTGATCCCGGCACACACACCCAGCGGTTCGCGAGTCGTGACGGCGTCGATTTGCTCCGCGACTTGCGGCAGGCTCTCGCCTTTCAAAAGATGGGCGATACCGCACGCGAACTCGACAACTTCGATTCCGCGCCGAACGTCGCCGCGAGCTTCGTCCAGCGTCTTGCCATTCTCACGTGTGACAAGACGAGCCAGCGATTGAAAGTTCTGTTCCAGAAGTTCTCGGTAACGAAAGAGTACGGCCGCGCGTTTTGGCGCAGGGGTCTGTCCCCAATGCTCGAAGGCCTTCCGTGCCGCCAGCACTGCCGTGTCAACATCCGCCGCCGTCGAGAGTGGTGTCTCGGCGATGACTTCACCCGTCGACGGGTTGTGAACCGGGACAACACTCTTCCCCGTTGAGGCAAGCCATTTGCCGCCAATGTAGTTCTGCAGGATCATCTACTTTTTCTTCTTCGCTTTCTTGTTGCCGCCGTCTCCGCCACGAGCGGCCTTGCCGTCGACCAGCAATGCCTGCTCCCACTGCTTGAGTTCCGCTTGCCATTCCTCTAACGACTTTGTTGGGTACGTGGCGGGCCAGCCTCCTTTGCGGAACTCGTCGGTGACGCCGACGTCCTTGACTTCGGCACGCCAGCGATTGATCTCGGCCAGCAGCTCGGCTTTGACCGCCGCATGCTGCGGGTTGTCAGCCAGGTTGTGGATTTCAAAAGGATCCTCCTGCAAGTCGTAGAGCTCGAACTCAGGTTTCGTAGCCGCCATGAAGTGGGCCTGCGCTTCGTTCAGTTGGCCTTGCATGTTCATGACGTTCATTAGCGACAGCATCGGATACTGTTTCTCCTTATATTCATTCAACTGACAATAGGCTCGTTCGGGCATCAGGTTGTGGATCAGCTTGTAGCGATCGCTGCGAACCGCCCGCATGGCGTCGTGCGTGTCGTCCATCTTGTCGCGGTTGAAATGAACGTACTTGCGAGCCGCCACATCTTCGCCGAACAGATACAGCCCTTGCAGTTCGTGAGTGGGCTTGGCACCGGCCACCGTAACGATGGTTTGGCAGATGTCGAGCGACGACACCAATTCGTTCGACACGGAACCCGGTTTGATGTGGTTCGGCCAGCGGACGATCAACGGAATTCGCACGCCGGGATCGTATAGAAACTGCTTGCCGCGAATGTGGCAGCGTCCGTGGTCGCCGATGAAGAACACAATCGTGTTGTCTGCCAGTCCATCGTCGTCGAGTTTCTTGAGCAGTTCTCCGACTTGCCGATCCACGACTTGCACAGTCTCCAATCCATTCGCCCAGTCGCGCCGAGCCAGTGGCACATCCGGGTAGTAAGGTGGCAACTTCACTTTGTCAGCGTCGATCGGACGTTCCGGATCTCGCATGAACGCACGATGCGTGCCGCCGAAGGTTGCCTGCACATAGAACGGCTGCCCGTCGGCGCGGTCCTTCCAGTCGTCGCCCATGAATAGCGGCCGGGGCGTTGTGAAATTGCAGTCGGTCTTCGCGCCGATCATCGTCGCGGTGAAGTAGCCGGCTTCTTCCAATAAGTGCGGGATCGGCTTGATCCCGTAAGGCAGCGGCTGCTTGTCGGCGGTGCGATGTTGATTGGCCCCGATATAGTTCTGGTGGAAACCGGTCATCATCGCCGACCGCGACGTGGAACAAACCGGTGCGGTGGTGAAGGCGCGCTCGAAGCGAATGCCTTCGGAGGCCAGTTTGTCGATGTTCGGAGTCTGCACCAACGGCGTGCCGTAACACGACAAGTCGGTGGACCAGTCTTCGATCATGATCCAGAGCACGTTGGGTTTCTGGCCCTGCCACGTTAATTCTGCGTCTTGCAAACTGGCATCGTCAGCACGCAGACCAGATCCGATGCAGAGAATTGCGAGGCACATTGCCACCACGAAAGTTGATCGCTGATTTAGGGACTTGTTCATCGTATTCCTATCTTGTTCGATGCCACAAATGTGTTTTGGAAGTGTGAGCCAACGGTTAGCCGCGAGCGCAAGTACATTTCAGCAGCGGCTTCTAACATCTCTTGTCTTCAAGGCATCCCTTGAAAAAAGCCCGGACGGGCTGACACAGCCTCTGCCGGGGCCGTGAGGCCCCGGTCGCGAATTCAGAATTCGACGAAGCCCCGCGAGGGGCGACACAGTGGACGAGCAGCACGCTGTGTCGCCCCATTCGGGGCTTTGCGTCTGATTTGCAGACGATGCCGGGGCTTTACAGCCCCGGCAGAGGTTGTGCCGACCCTTCGGGCCGAAGACACCATGCATGATCTAGAGCCTCGCCAAACCGCATTTTTACTGCGCGTTCTTCTTTCGGTTCTTCTTTTTCTGCTGACCATCATCTTCCGCCGTCACGCCCAGATACTCCTGCATGCGACCGACGTAGCCATCGTGACTGAATGTGCAGGCTTTCATCGCGGCGGCATACGGCTCGATGCCTTCACCGATCCAGTCGACGATATTGAAGATCTCCAGCGAAGCATACGAGCCACTTCTCAACAAGTCGTTCCAGCAGGCTTGGGCCGCTTCCTTGTCTCCGGCTCGGTACAGAACCCAAGCGGCCATGACTCGCACGTGATCTGAATCGTCGTTCAGTCGTTTACGAATCCGCTCCAGGTCCAACGGCGTTTTTCCTTGCAGGTGAAAACAACCGACAACTGCCCAGTAACGGAGCCCAGCGTCGGCGGCGTCAAGATTCTTGTACAACGTCGGCAGGTTGGCGGGATCGTGCTGGAGTGCCAGCGCGGAAGCGGCCTGTAACGCCTTCACGTCGTACAGCGCCGGATCGCGCACCATCTCATAGATCGTCTTGCCACATTCTTCGGAACGCTTGACAACTTCCGTCTCTGGCAACAGGCCCGAGTCAAAAACTTCCAGTTGCCACGCATCGAGAGCCTTGCTCAATCGTGCAAGTTCCTTTGCGTACTGCGGATCGCCCGCGAGGTTGTTCACGTTGTCGGGATCGACGCTCGTGTCGTAAAACTCTTCAAAGGCTTTGGGTTGGAAAAATGCACCGGTGATCGCGTCGGTCTTGCCCTCTTTGTCGTATTGCTCCCACGCCTGAGTCGCCTTCATTGTCCAGAGATAATTCAGATGCTGTCCCCACGGCACATAGGGCATGTAGTTGCGGATGTACAAGAACTTCTTATCTCGGATGGCGCGGGCATTCTCGCTCCGCTCGTCCATGCGGCCACGGAAACTGACGTGGTACTCGCGTGGTTCGGCGTGCGGGCCGAGGAACGTTTTGCCTTGCAGGTAATCGGGCGTCTCGGCCCCGCAGAGACTGAGCCAGGTCTTCGTCATGTCGATAAAGCTGACCAGCGTGTCAAGCTTGGTGCCCGGTTCGGCGGGCCGCAAGTGCTTGAACTGGTCCGGAATGCGGATGATCAGCGGACAGTGCGTGCCGCTGTCGTACAGGAACCGTTTGCTCCGCGGCATGACTCCGCCGTGGTCCGAGTTGTAGACCACGATCGTGTTCTCGGCCAGTCCATTCTTTTTCAAATCGGCCAGCGCTTTGCCGATGTCGGCGTCCATCTTTTTGACTTGATCGTGGTAATGCGCGTAGTTCTTGCGAATATCTGGAATGTCCGGATGGTACTTCGCCAGCCGCACGTCGTCGGGGCTGTGAGTCGTGTTGTTCACATCACCGAATGCACTCGATTCATGCGACTTCGTGCTGTTGATCACCATGAAGAAAGGTTGCTTTTGGGGTAGTTCACTCCAATCGACTTTGTTCGTATCCCACGCCTCGCCGTCCTCCCGGCCGCCGATGTTGTAGTCGGTCTTGGTTACGTTCCCGACGTAGTACCCCGCCTTCTTCAACAGATCGGGATAGTACTTGATCGTGTCGTGAGGAATCGGATAGCGACTGCGCATCGGATGAGTTCCCATCGACAGTGCATACACACCAGTGATCCAGGTGCTGCGCGTGGGAGCACACACCGGCACATTGGCGTAGCAGTGCATGTACTGAACGCCTTCGGTAGCCAGCTTGTCGATGTTAGGCGTATCGGCGTGAGGATTTCCGTAACAGCCGATCCAATCGACGCTGTTGTCTTCCGAAGTGAGCCAGAGAATGTTAGGGCGATCCGCCGCCGTTGCTACGGAGGCGAGCGAGGCGAGAATGAGAGCGATCGTGTATTTCATGGTGAGTCGATACCTTTGCAAATTGCGTGTGTGAGATCAGTGCAGCTGACGCGACGGGCGAGTGAGCTGCCGCCGCGACCTGTGCTTCTATTTTTTCTTCTTCCCCTTCTTCTTTTCCTAGCGAACCGCGTCCGGGTCATATTTGGGGTTGGGTTCGTGGGGAACTAACGCGCCTGTCAATCGATGCCAGGCCAGCAACTCATCGAGCAGTTCGTCACGTTTGGCTATGTTCTTATTTGCTAGATCAACGCGTTCCCCGATATCTTCCTTCAAGTTGTAAAGTTCGACGGCATGGTTCTCCGCCAGCTGTTCTCGCCCGCCGTCGAGTTGCCATTCTTCGTGATAGAAGTGTAACTTCCAATCACCGTTGTGAATGACAGTGACCGGTCTCGAGCGGAAACCCGTGCGCACATCCAACTCGCGACCGCGGATTACCGGGTTGTCGAGATAACCGGGGAAGTGCCAGAAGATCGACTGGCGAGTCAGCTCGCCGTCACCCTTGAGCAAGGGCAACAGGCTTTCGCCATCAAGTATCTGGCCGTCGGGCACTGCCGCGCCAGCCGCTGACAAAAACGTAGGAAACAAATCCACGTTAATCACCGGCACGTCAGAGCGGCTGCCGGGTTTCGTAACCCCGGGCCAGCGGACGATGAACGGCTCGCGAATGCCGCCTTCGTAGTAGCTGCCTTTGTTGCCCCGCAATGGTTCCTGCGACGATTGCTGCGTGCCGCCGTTGTCGCTGGTGAAGACGAGCAGCGTGTTCTTCGCCAGCCCCAAGTCATCAAGCTTCTGCATCAAGACTCCAACGCTCGCATCGAGGTCGTAAGTACAGGCGGCGTACAACGCGTTGTGGTGTTGCTCGCCGGGTGTTTTGGCTTTGAACTTGGCCAAGGTATCCTCACGGCCTTGCAGCGGCGTGTGGATCGCGTGATGCGCGAGGTAGCAGAAAAACGGGCGATCCTTGTTGGCTTCGATGAACTCGCAGGCTTTGCGCGTCAACGTGAACACGCCCTTGGGGTCCGACGGTGGGCCAGTCTTGTTGCCTTCCGACCCTTCCTTCAATGCCCCTTCACCAAAGGAATCGAACGACACGTCAAAACCTTGCTCGGTGGGCAGCGCACCGTCCTTGCCCGCCAGATGCCACTTGCCGAAGTGACCCGTGGCATAACCTGCGGCCTTCAACGCGTCGGCGATTGTCACGTTGTCTTTCGCCAAGCCGCTCTTGTTGGGAATCGGCACTAGGCGTTGCTGAGCTTTGTTGCCTCGATCCGTGCTTCCCACGGCGTAGACATGATGTCGCGGCGTGTACGTTCCAGAGAGCAGGCAGGCACGACTCGGGGCGCAATTCCCCGCTGCAGCGTAACCGGCGGTGAACACGGTTCCTTGCTGCGCGAGCCGATCGAGATTGGGCGTCTCCATGAAGTCGCTGCCTTGATAGCCCACGTCCTTCCAACCGAGGTCGTCGGCGAAGACGAGAACAATGTTGGGACGGTCAGCTGCGCCCGAGACTTGCGAACCAAGAGCGAGGAGAAGCGTCGATACAGTGAGAAGCATTCTCATTTAGCGGCCTTCTTGTTGTTGGTTTTCTTCGGCGCTGCCTTGGCGGGTTCGGGTTCATCCTGCTTACCGAATTTTGCGCGACGGTCGCGTTCGTGGCGATCGGTCGAGGCGAAGGTCCCTTCGCGAACCGGTTCGTGCGCCTGTGTGGCGAGTTCCGTTAGTTTAGCCAGAATCGCAGGCTGCGCGGCAGCCAAGTCCTTGGATTCACTCGGATCATTGGCGAGATCATACAGTTCCCAAGGCTGGGCCGCTTTGGGTCGCACGGCACGCCAGTTTCCCTGGCGGATGGCCGTCCAGCCGCCGATCTCCCAATAAAGATAATCGTGTTTCGCCTGCGCGTGGCCAGCGGCTTTCTCGCCGATCAATTCGGGCAGGATCGACAGGCCATCGATGTCGGCGGGTGCCATCGCTCCAGTGACTTCGGCAATGGTTGGCAGAATGTCTGGGAAGTAGCCAAGGTGTTCACTCACCTGTCCCGGTGCGATCTTACCCGGCCAACTCGCGATGAACGGCACACGAACCCCACCTTCGTACAGCGTCCCTTTGGTGCCGCGATACTCGACGCCAGTTTGAGGATGCTTGTTGGCCAGATGGATTCCGCGCGGATGCTCGGCAGATTTGAAGTAGTCGTTGCCACCGTTGTCGCCGCAAAAGAAGACGAGCGTGTGTTGTTCGATACCAAGTTGCTTGAGCAAGGCGAGCACTTCGCCGACCTGCCGGTCAACCATCGTCACCATTGCGGCGTAACGGCGAGCCGGCTCGGGCCACGTCTTGTCCTTGTAGATCGCCCAGGCAGGATCGTTGTTCGGAATATCAAAGTTGCCGTGCGGCGGTGTGTAAGGCAGGTAGGCGAAGAACGGTTTCTTTGCGGCTCCGTTCTCACGAATGAATTTCATGGCCGCGTCGTGGATGACGTATTGCGAATATGTCTTTCCCTCGCTGCCGCCGTTATTGCCGGCGAGTGGAACCTCTTCACTATTGCGGATCAGATAGGGCGGGTAATACGTGTGCGCGTGAACTTGATCGTAGTAGCCGAGGAACACATCGAAGCCATGCTTCTCTGGCACGCCGGTCGAGTCGCGACCGCCGCAGCCCCACTTGCCGAACCCGCCTGTCGCATAACCCAACGGCTTCAGCATCGAGGCGATCGTCATCTCTTCCGCCCGCAACGGTGTCCCGCCGCCGTTCGCTCGCACCGAGGTGTGACCGCTGTGCTTGCCGGTCATCAAACAACACCGAGTCGGCGCACACACCGACGAACCGGCAAACAAGTTGCGAAAAATGATTCCGCCAGCCGCCATCTTGTCGAGGTTCGGTGTCTGAATGTTCTCGCCACCCATGAAACCCGGTTCATAATAGCCGAGTTCATCGGACATGATGTAAACGATGTTGGGCCGCGAGTCGGCGGCGATCGCCGTGGAACTCAGCAACGCAATCGCTGCAATCAGGCTGTAAAGAATTCTTGGGATCGTTTTCATAGATGTTTCATCCTTTCGATACCTTGATGTTTTGATATTTTGGAGTTAGGCGATTTCCACGAGGCGCTTCCCGAGAACTTCCATTCGCGGTGTGATGCCTGCGGATCAAAGCCGAGCAGGTGCGGACCAAGTTCCCGAAGGCCGGATCGCACACCTTCGGGATACGCGGGCAAATAGAACGGCCCCAACGGACAAACCTCGCCGTAACCGACGAGTCCGCAAGCGGTCTCGACTCCGACGATCGTGCTCTCGAACACAGACACGGATTTCCCACCGGACCACTTGTACGAGCCTTCGACCAAAGACAATTCGACGCGATGTGCAAAGATGCGTGCGATCTTCATAAGGGCCAGGCCTGCTTTGCGAGGGCGAATTAGGAGGGTTACATTCTAGCGTCCGCGAAAGCCGTCCGCTCGGCACGGAACCGCATCAAGGGATGATTTTTCGCGCAGAATCGCTGGCCGACAACGTATCGCTTCCCGTCTCGCCGATTGATGTTGCTCGGTCGGCAGCGCGATTCGACCAGATGCCGGGTCTCGCAGAGGGCTAAGCGACGGCGGCGATCACTTGACGCTATCGAAGGTCTCCCCTACCGTGGATGTCCAGGCGTTTCTAACGGCAGCCGCTCCCGCGTGCGACTGCGGAATGTGCGTTGGCCGCACGCCCCCACTGCGTTTATCCGCCCTGAGATTCTCTAATCTGTTGAGCTGAGTGCGAAATGAGTTTGTTCGGTCGAAAAAAACGGCTGGTCGATTACGCCAGTTGTGCTGGGTGAGCGGGTAAGCTTCCCGTAGATGGGATCGCGCAGGTCGTGCGCGACTTGCCGAAGTTCAATGATCCGAATCTTTTGATCGGTGCCGAAGGTGCCAGTGACGCGGGCGTGTATCGGCTGCGAGATGATCTGCTGATCGTCCAGACCGTCGATTTCTTTCCTCCGTTGGTTGACGATCCTTTTGTCTTCGGACAGATCGCGGCAGCGAACTCGCTGAGCGATGTCTACGCCATGGGTGGCGATCCTGTCACCGCGTTAAACGTCGTTGGGTTTCCCGACGATCAACTCGGACTCGACGTGCTTAGTGAAATCCTTCGCGGCGGAGCCGATCGAGTCATTCAAGCTGGTGCGGTGATCGTTGGCGGCCATACCGTCCGCGATACGGAGATCAAGTACGGGATGTCAGTCACCGGGGTTGTGAAGCCCGAACATCTGGTGACGACCCGAAACGCGAAACCTGGCGACGTGTTGGTGCTGACCAAATCGCTGGGGACGGGGTTCGTGACAACCGCCTTCAAAGCGGGACGCTGTCCCGATTCGACATTGGCCGCCGCCATCGAGAGCATGATCCAATTGAACGTCATTGGCCGCGATGCCGCTCGGCAAGCCGAGGCTCGTGCGGCCACCGACATCACGGGGTTCGGACTGGCCATCCACGCAGCCGAGATGGCTCAGGCCAGTGGTGTGACGGTGCTGTTGAGATTAGACCAAATCCCGATCCTGCCCGGTGCTGCAGCCCTCGTCAAGCAAGGTTTCAAAACGCGAGCCAGCGCCTCGAACCGTCAGTTCGCCGAGACGCTGATGAGCATCGACGGCAGTCCAGATCCGATCCATCTGGAACTCGCCTTCGACGCCCAAACTTCCGGCGGACTCCTGATTAGTGTGTCGCCTGACAGAGCCGAGTCCGTCGTGCGGGATCTCCAAGCGACCGGTGCTCACTCCGCATGTATTGTCGGCTCGGTGTTGGAAAAACAAGCGGAGTGGTTGTTGCTCCGCCGGTAACTAATTGGACAGCGCCACCTTTCACTGAAAGGTCA
>CAUJKL010001066.1 GCA_963204995.1 Planctomycetota bacterium
GTGAAACGTGATGTCGAACACCTCCCACTCGCCCGGCTGGCGGCAAGCGTTCACGCGTGGCGGGTACTGGCCATAGATCGCAGCCGCCTGGCCATCCGCATAGATCGGAGCCCGATTATTGTGCGAGTTGTAGATCTGCACCTCGTACAGATTCATCAAGTAGATGCCGCTGTTGCCGTGACTGTCCGCGTCCGGCACGCGCCATTCGATGTGCAATCGGCAATCGCCAAACGATTGCTTCGTCATCAAGTCGCCTTTGGTGGTCTCCAAGCTTCCGTCCTTGATCAGCCACGAACCGCCCTGCCACTGATCGAGATTCGTGCCGTCGAACAACACGACCGCGCCTTGTGGCGGCTGGCGGGATTCGGCGAGCGACTCCAAGCTCTTCGGCTGTACGATCTCGGGTAGCGGCCGCGACGTGTCGTGAATCTTGTGCGAGATGACAGGCTGCACGGAATTGGAGAGTTCCTTGATCTCAATATCCTTGAACAAGACATGCATGTTCTGGCCGCCATGCAACTGCATGCCGAAATAACCTTCGCGCGGGCTGGGATCATCTTTTAGTGCGGCCGTCTGGACGCCGTTGACCGTTACCGTCACATCGCCGCCGATAGCCGAGACGGTCATCTCGTTCCAGTCTTTGTCCTTGTAGTAGGTCTTGATGTCCTCCGGTTTCGGCTGCACGACCCACGCGCGTCCCAGCGTTTCATACAGACCGCCGACGTCCTTGCCGTCCGCGTCGATTTCCGCTTGAAAGCCCTTCACTGAGACCGCGTGATCGACTTTTTGCACGCGAAAGTAGAAACCGCTGTTGCCTTCCAGGGACTTGTATTTCAGGCGGACGATAAAGTCGCTGTACTGTTTCTGGGAGAGCAGCATACCGTGGCGTTTCTCGCTGCTGTCTTGACTTCCCACAATCGCACCGTCAGAAACTTCCCACGTTCCGCCAGGCAGCGGAGTCCAGCCATTAAGCGTCTTGCCGTCAAACAGCGGAACAAAACCATCCGCAGCCAACAATTGCGATCCAGGGATTAAAAACGCACACAGCAACAGCATCGTCAGTTTGAAACGCATGATAAGTCACTCCAGGGGAAGAAGCGTCGTCGTGAAATGTATGTGTCGGTTACAACCAAATGTAGGCCGGAACAAGTCTTCGCAGTTCCGGCAAGTGCCTGTCGCTCGCCTTACAGGAACACGGATCGCAGATACTTCTGATTATGAACGTAGCTGTCTTGTACGCTCCGGCCATCGCCGACCGCCGATTCGATCACCAGCCAGCCGCTGTAACCAATGTCGTCCATCGCATCTTTCACGCGACGAAAGTCAACGCGGCCTTCGCCCAACAGGAAGCCGTTTTCCTTACAGTGGAATTCGCAGATCCGCTCGCGACCCAGCTGGCGAATCTCTCGGTAGATGTCATAGCCTTGCTTTTCCATGTTGGCCGTGTCGTAGTACACCTGAACCGCAGGCGAGCCCACGGCGTCGAGGATGCGCAGGTGCTCGTCGGCGCTGAGCCACGTTTCGAGTCCCAGCACGACACCTGCCTTCTCGGCCTGCGGTGCTACTCTTTTGAGCCGCCGGATCACTTCTTCTTGAAGTTCTGGCTTGTCCTTGATGTCTCCGTCTCCAAAGAACGCCAACAGCACAATCTTCTGCCGCAGCTTGGGCATGACTTCGACACACTCTTCCACCCACCGCTCCGCGTCCTTGTCGGAGGCGTAAGGAACGCTGTTGAGAACGCCCATCGCCAGCGACGCGATTTCGACGCCGTGTTCGGCAGCAGCCTGTTCATACTGCCGACGGACCGCTTCGTTGCGCAGATCAAATTCGCCGCCGGGCTGGCCAAAGCTGACTTGCACGCCGTCCAACCCGATTTGCTTGGCCAGTTCGAGCGCGCCGAGTTGCCCGCCGCGTCCGATCGACCAGTCGCAGGCACCAATCTTGAATCGCCGCTGCTCGTCGTTTGCCAGACACAGCAATGCTGGTGAAATCGCTAGACCGGTTCCGATCGTTAGTGCCTGACGTCGAGTGATGCAATGCATGTTCATCAGCTCCCTATATGACTGTCTTGTGTGGCTAGTGAAGGACCGGCTGTGATACAAGAAATTCAATAATGTCCGCCAACTCCTGCGGGCTCAGATTCGCCTTTACCACTTCCGGCATGATCGACACGTTTTGTCGTTGGCGAAACTCGATCGATTCCGCCGGGATCGCGTGTTGCTCTCCCTTGGCATCGACCAGTACGACCGGGTCTCCTTCGCCGATGACGAATCCCGTCACGACTCGGCCGTCGTCTGTTTCAATCAACCATGTCTCGTAGCCGAACACAATCGAGGCGGAGGGATTCAAGACCGAATCGAATAAACGAGTCCGATCGAGCTTGCGCCCGATGCCTGTCAAATCCGGGCCCACCGATTTGCCTTGGCCGGCGAACAGATGACAGGTCGCACATTGAGCCCGCCCAAACGCGAGTTCCTTACCGCGCGGCGCATCGCCCGAGATCTTCAGGAGTTCTCTCAGCGCGGGAAATGAGTGACCATCGGCGGTCGAACGAGAGAAATACTGCCCCGCCAACGCGCGTACGGACAAATCTGGGTTCCGATGGATATAGTTGCCAATGATATCGTGTAACTCTGCGGGTAGCTTGCCTTGCGACGCCAAACCCAACAATCGCATGCCACCGACCTTGCTGCGCGCCATCGCGAGCACTGCGTTCTCTCGCAAGGAAAACTCCGCCTTCGTGTCCAGCATCACCGCCTCATTCACCTTCGCCCGCGCCTCAGGCGTCGGTCCGTCGTGATAGACATGAAACACGACCGACGGATGTGCCTCCGGATAGTCCGTTCCACCGCGATCTTTCCGACCGTTGTCCAATCCACCACGAGCGGCGAACCATTGGAAGCCGCGACCGGCAATGTCGTAAGCAATCACCGACGAGGCGTGCGTGCCGATGCCGTAAGAGACTGGACGCCCGTTGATCCTGAGTGGCAAGCCTTCACAGTTTTTGTCCACCAAGACTTTGCCGTAGCTGGTCGTCGCGCGATCCCAGTCGAGATCGGTCAGCTTCATCTCGCCATTGGCATCCAATAGATGTGGCTCGGCCCAGTCGGCCCAATCGCAGGAGTTGCCGTCACCCGCATCGGTCACCACGAGATACAACCGCTTGGCTCCCACGACGTCCACCAGAATGTCGGCCATATCACCTCGGCCAATTACGTCACTCGTGTAAACAGGCCGTCCGGGCAAGCGAACGCCGGCAACTTCGGTCGGGGTGGCAGTGGCGGGGCGAGAGAACTGTTGAACGGCGGGATGGTCATGCCACAGGTTGTTGGCACGAAAGCCGATCCACCAGGCTGCGGCAGCACGCAAGTCGGCGGGGCCACGCGTGGCGATCTCGATCATCGCCTCGGCGGCGGCAGCGTCTTGGATGAACGCCAGCGCATCGATCGCTTGCCGACGTTGCTGCTCCGTAAGATCTTCACACAACGCACGTTTCAATAGCGACTCGATGGCACTTGCCGGATGCAACCGCCAGACGAGCCCGGCAAAGCGTTCATCCCATTGGTTCGGTTCCGCACCAAACTTTTCCTGTAGCAGGGGAAATATCGATTCTTCTTTCCCTTCGCACGCCGTGCCAAACGCTTCGAGATACCAACGGTCCTGACCGTCGTATCCCTCGGCAATTCTTACGAGGATCTCTTGGCATGTTTCCAACGGTACGTCGCGCATGGCCAAAGCGACTTCGCGCCGCACGGCCGGTGATGGGTCGTCCGCCAGTCGTCTGGCGTGTGAAAGCACGTCCGCGTTGGCTCGCCGCAACGCGCGAAACGCCACGATGCGCGTGCTTGGGTCTTCATCGTCAAGCAGCTTGACGACGGCACTACGACCGGTATCTCCCAGTTGCGCCATCAGCCACACCGCGCGGGCGCGGATGTATGGGTTGCCGTCGTTACGCAGAGCCGAAACTTCCGCGAGTACCGCTTCACCCCGCGCGCGTAGCTTTTCGAAACCCAAGAACCGGACGTTGGCAGCAGGACTCTTCAACGCGGCAATCTGCCCGTCAGTCGTGGTTAGATCGATCTTCGGTGCAGTCAACGTTTGCCCCTTGGGCGCGATGCGATAGATCGTCCCGGCACCCACGCGATCCTGCATGGCATGACCACCCACGATCGGATCAAACCAATCGGCGACGTAAATCGCTCCGTCCGTGCCGACGGCCGCATCCGACGGACGAAACCACGTGCGCTGGTCCTGCTCGACCTCGTTCCATTTGTAGTTCGGATCGTCGGGCAAGCCAGAACTGAAAAGCGAGAACCGCTTCAGATCGAACCCGGCACCTTGTGGAAGCACGTGATAGCCGAAGACGACATTGCGGCCCGCTTCGCAGCTCAACAACATGCCACGCATGTCTTCGCCAAACGCATCACCTTCGTAGACTACCATGCCTGTTGGCGAACCGGCACCATACAGATCGCCATAGGGAATGACGCCCGGATCTTCTTGATGCCAATGGGCGATCGGCGTCGACTGGTCGGGACGTCGATCCGCCTGCCAACTCCGCTTGCCATCCGCTGACGAGTAACCGGCGTTGGCAAATTGCATCAGCCATGTTGTGCGGCAAGTGACGACTTGATCGTCGTTGTCATTTTGAAATACGTTGCCGAGCGAATCGAGGCAGACTTCGTAGTTGTTGCGAAAGTTGTGAGCGTGGACAGACAAACCGCTGCCATCCGGCTCGATCGTCATGGCCAAACCGCCGACATAGACTCGACCATCGTCGCTCTTGAGGCCCGGCGTGTTTGAGGTGTTGTAAGGCGTGCCGCCGGTGTACCAACCGCCAGCTCGCAACGTCCATCCCGATTTGTCGGTGACGATATGCGGGCCGGCGTTGCCAGCGTTGAAGTGCCACCGCCCATCGGGACCTGCCACCACCGCGTGCAGTCCATGATCGTGATCGACGCCGCCGAACCCCGTCAGAAACACTTCCTTCTTGTCAATGTCGGCCTCAAACCGTCCATTACGATTGCTGTCGGTATACATGATCAGTGAAGGCGAGCAAGACACGATCACGCGGTTCTCGAACACGGCAATCCCTAACGGCGCGACGAGATCCTTGTCTTGGACGAACACGGTGGACTTGTCGGCAGTTCCATCCTTGTCCGTATCTTCGAGGATGACGATGCGGTCTCCGGCTTCATGCTTCAAGCGACCGTCATCGTCCGCTTTGAAACGGCGATAGTTGACTGCTTCCGCCACCCACACTCGCCCCCGTTCGTCGACGTCGATATTCGTCGGGTTATAGAACATCGGTGCCTTCGCCCACACCGTCGCTTCCAGGTGTTCGGGCAAGGCAAACTCTTTCGTCGCGACCAGGTCGCTTCCCTCCGAGGCCGAGACGAGCGGCAGGGCACCGAGAAGTAGCGCCCAGTACCGGATGAACATCGTGATTTTCCAGATCGTTTGTTTTGGGAAAGATGGCTGAGGCATGGCAGGCGTTTCTACTCCGCGATATCAGCAGTGCAACGATGCTGACAACCGTGAACGGGCAACCGTGAACGGGCCACGAATCGCAGCCGTCAACATCAATATACAGTAACCCGTGTTGTGTTTATCGTCTACTGTGTCCACGTTGCGACGCACACGACGGACGACGCGAAGATCCAGTAGAAATCCCGCGATGTGCATCCGGCCTGTGACTGGATGGTTTATATTCAGCCGCGGAGTAGAGGGGGCAGGCCTCTTTGATGTAAAACAACGAGCGGGGTAGCGACCCAGCCGACACTTGGCAGCCGGCGCACACTCTACAAGATTAACTATTTTCAAGGCGTTGCAGCACCAAGCAGGCATTGGTGCCGCCGAAACCGAAGTTATTGCTCATGACGGTGTGCAGGCCGGCGTTGTCTTCACTTTTCCGCAAGACCGGCATGCCTTCCGCCTGGGGGTCCAACTCGACAATATTGGCCGAGCCTGCCAGGAAGTTGTTTTCCAGCATGAGCAGGCAGTGAATTGCCTCCTGGACGCCTGCCGCACCGAGCGAATGTCCACACAGGGACTTGCTTGAACTGAAGGGCGGA
>CAUJKL010001067.1 GCA_963204995.1 Planctomycetota bacterium
ATTCGACTTGAGCGATACGGAGGCGGGGGCGGACCGTTTCCGGCTGACGAACGACTTTGATTCACTCCTTCGCCTGCCGTCTCGCGAGGGGTACTTTGTCAACACGGAGCGATTCTCGGTCGTCAACCTGAGCCACCACCGGCTGACGCTTCAAGCCTACGATGGCGAGCTGATTAACGGCAGTTCCTTTGTGACCGTCGAGCCGGCGGTCGGCACCATGCGGAGCGACGAGAATCCGGGGATCGTCGTGTATCGGTTCGTGGCGACCGAGAGTGGTTGGAGGTTCGACGCGGCGAACAGCGCCAGCGAAGCGACTCGCGTCGAGACGCCGCCGTTCCTGGCTGCCGAAGCGGGAAGCTTTCAGAAAAACGAGGAAGACTCGCTCCCCAAGCAGCTGAAAGTCAATTGGGAAAGCCCGTTCTGGAATGTCGAAAAGCATCGCGTCCAGATCTTCGAAGCGATCGTGGGAGCAGACGGTTTGCCGCTGCGGAACGAAGATGGCACCTATCAGAGAAGCGCCATCGCGGCTGCACCTTCTGTGACAAAATATCTCGACACGGCGGACGATCGCTACTTCGGGACCACGTTTACCGGGTTGAAGCCAAACACGCACTATGTTGCAGTTCTGACCACATCCGGGCCGGGCCACAACGCAACGGAAGAATTACTGACCAAGACCGACTCGCGAACCGCTCCCACGGGGGTCGGTTCACGAGACGTGACGCTCGATTCCTTCATTGCCACCTGGACGCCCGTCAATTGGAACGTGCAGGGATACCGCGTGGCACTGCTGGAGATGATTGGGAACGGCTGGCAACGGATCCGTCAGGACGATCCGCAGTTGCAAGTCAGCGAAAACAAGTCGCAGGTTCGCGTCACGGGACTCGAGTCGGGAAAGACGTATCGATTCACCATCGAGGCTGATAGCGGTGCCGCAGGCTGGTTGGAAAACACGCCCGAGAATACCGCAGAGGTTCGCATTCCCCAGCCATCCGATCTGGCCATCCGTGGCCTAGTCGTCGATGCCGCAAGGAACCGGCAACTCGATCTGAGCTGGGAGGCTCTTGGTTTCACACCCGATTCGCTATTTTTCGAGATTACTGCAGCCGACCAGAACGATTGGCATCGACCCGATGCAGGTGGCGCCAATATCACAAGAACGAGCAAGACTCTGGAAGGTCTCGAACTGAATACGAGCTACGATATCCGTCTGGTCGCCATGGTGACTCCGTCCAACGGCATTGCGACCCGCGTGGAAAGCAAGTTCATCAACGCATCGACCAGTTGGGGCATCAACAATCTGGATCGCAACACCCCGACGGAAGTTCGCGTCGAGTTTCCGCGAATGGCTGCGGCGACAAAGTACGACTTGGTGGTCTACGTTCCCGGCGGGAACACCGTTGTGCAGACAAAGACCATTGACCAGGGCGATGCCAATCCCCGGCTGTCCACGATCACGGGACTTGCACCGAACACCAGCTACGAACTGGAAGTCGTGGCGCGCAATGGTTCGACGGTGCTGGCTCGATCAGAGCGGAGTCCATTCGCCACCACAGCGGCGGCACCAGCCAGCGGGCTCGTCACGTCGGATGTCCGGAAGCAGCAGATCGATCTTCAGTGGAACGCCTTGAGCTGGACGCCCGAAGCTCAATTCATCGAAGTGACCGTATCGGGAGTCAACCAATGGTCGCGGCCCACCGGATCCGGCGTGATGATTGGAAATACGACGAACACCATTTCCGAGCTCGCGCCGGGAACCTCCTACGACATTCGCCTCGTGGCGACGCTGACGCTGCCTAATGGGACCGAATATCGCGCTGTGAGTGAGCCCATCACGCGCACGACGGAAAGCTACCCGCCGGTTCCCGGCGTCGCCGTCGATCAACAATCGCCCACATCGGCTCGTGCCAACTGGAATCAACTTGGCGAAGGCAGCGTGACCGATTACCGGCTCAAAGTCTATTTGCACTCAAACGGCTCCTTCGTCACGGAGAAAACCGTTGGCGTAGGCTCGGGTTCACGAAGTTCAACGATCACAGGGCTCGCGCAAGGCACCTCCTACGATTTGGTCATCGAGGCATTGGATGGGAGTACGGTTATTGCGACTTCCACCCGGGTTCAGTTTTCGACGCTGACGGCCCAGGCGGCAACTGGTTTGACGACTTCGGCGGTGCGAAAACAAGAACTTGACTTGAGCTGGAACGCCCTCAACTGGACACCAGAATCTCAATTCATCGAGGTCTCGATTTCTGGGACGGGCATTTGGGTGCGTCCGGAAGGTTCGGGAGTCGCGATTGGTAGAACGACGAATACCATCTCGAAGCTCGCTCCCGGCACGACCTACGATATCCGTCATGTGGCCACGCTGACGCTAAGTGACGGCACCGAGTATCGCGCCGTGAGTCCGATCATCACGCGCGTACGACCCAAAGCTATCCGCCAGTTCCCGGCGTAACAGTCGACGAACAAACACCCACGTCGGCCCGTGCCAACTGGAATCAACTTGGCGAAGGCGGCGTGACCGATTATCGGATCAAAGCTTACCTCCGTTCGACGAACACGGTTGTCGCTCAAAAGGACGTCGTCGTGGGCTCCGGATCTCGCAGCTCAACGATCACCGGACTCACGCAAGGTACTTCCTATGACATGGTCGTCGAAGCACTTAATGGCAGCACCGTCATTTCTGTTTCGGCACGGGTCGGCTTTGCCACGACGATGCCGATTCAATACGTCTCAGCGAACATTACTTCGTTTACAAACGTTCGGACGAGGGCTGCAATCGTTAACTGGTCGTTCACCGGTGATGTCAGCGCCATTGAAAAGTTCAGCGTCAGAAGGAACGACACCGCCGACACTTGGCTCAGCAGCTTGATACCGACGGGGCAAGCTACGTTCTCACAAGAGATCGCCAGGGGCGCTGATTCCCAATGGTGGCTTATTGTTCGCGCTCACTACAAAGATGGGACGACTCGCGACAGCGCCCCGAAACAATTGCCCAAGAGTGGCAGCTCGACTTTCAGCACGATCGCCAGTGTGACAGCCGTCAGTGCGCCGATCGGTGCCCTACCAAGTAATGCATTCGATGAGGCCACGATCGAGACCTCTGGACGCGAGTCGACGGTCTCCCTCATTGTCGCCTCTACCCCACCATCACTGACGCCGTCCAGAGCGTTGACGTCCGTCTTTTCAAATGAGTTCGAAGATCTCCTCGCAAGTTCCTCGTCATCGAGCAGTCTGGAGGAAGCCATCGATCTGATCGCACACGACGTGGACGTGCTCAATCGCATCCTGTAGTGGACCCGAGAGACAAGTTCAATGAGTCGCACACTGCGTTGACGCAACGCTATGCAAACAGGCTACTTACGCCTTAATCTGACCCTGCACAGGCAAAATCCCTCTGCGAATTGGCGGTCGGCGTTCTCTGCGTGCGAGTGCCTGGGTACGAGCGACCAATCACACCGTGCGACAAGGAACGAATCGATGACACGCAGCTTAGTCTTCCTCAAGAAGGTGAATCGCAGAGGTTACTCACGCCGTAGGGCTTTGCGAATGGAAATGCTGGAGCGCCGCGAAGTATTTTCGGGCCTCAGTTTCGGTACCGTCGCCGATCCGGACGACCAGATCAGCGAAGCGGTTGAACTGGGCGACTTGTCGACGCAGCGTTCTCGCGCCGGCGTCATCGACGACGGCTACGATGTCGACATGTTCAGCTTTACGGCCCAAGCCGGTGACACGGTTGAGATTGAAGTTGCCCCAAGTGCGGGAAGCAACCTGTCCTCGCGTGTACGACTCTTCGGCGCGTTCCTTGGACGAGCGAATCAGCCATTGGGGAATGGCATCGGCTCGCTACGGTTTCAGATTTCGAACAGCGGCACATTCTACGTCGGAGTGTCCGAACTGGGAAACGAGTTCTACAACCCTGTGACGGGGAATGCGGACTTGAACGATCCGACACCAACATCAGGAGGCTATCGATTGGTCGTCAAATCAGACCGAAGCGGCCCACCAACGGAAGGCGTGTCAGAAGCAGCGGCAGATTTGGCTGAGATCGCCGTAAGGTTCACCGACTTAAGTGGAAACACGATGGATAGCGTTGCAGTTGGGGACGAGTTCCAAATCGCCGTTTCGATTCAAGACCTTCGTCAGATGGGTGAGGACAAAGGAGCGTTTGGCGCGATCTTGGACGTTGCGTACGATACGTCCCTCATCGATGTTATCGAGATCGTGCATGCCTCGCCATTCACGATATTCACGAGCGGCGTTATCGACGATCTAGCAGGAATCATCGACGATGTCGGCGGTTTGAACGGCATTGAACAGCCGGTCTCGCGTGATCCCCAAATAGTCTTCACGCTGAAGGCGGTTGCAACGGCCGAAGGTGACCTGCTGGTTGGCACCGACGTTGGCGAGAACCCGGTCATCTTCAATCTGTTGTATGGAATCGACGGAGACGTGGCGGACAGTATCCGCTTCCGTGCCGCCTCGCGCCCGATTCACGAAGCCGAAAGTCCTGATACCAACAGCTGCCGACCTTACCACAACTGCGAATTGCCGGAGGACGTTAATGGGGACGGAGTGGTTGCGCCGATCGACGCTCTTCAAGTAATAAATCACTTGAACAGCTCAGTCGCACCAACACTCAGTGGCGATGGGAAGCCTTACATCGATGTTTCGGGCGATGGTTCCGTATCGCCTATTGATGCACTGCTCGTCATCAACTATCTCAACGGTCGACAGGGCGGTGCGTCGGACAGCGTTTCCGCGATTCCGTCAACGTCGACAACTCCCAATGTTCCGACCACTTCGACCCCATCGACACGAATCCCTCGTAATCCTTCCACGCCGGGGGCGGCGCGCGGAAACTGTGCCCTATCTCCAGTCGGAATCGCGCTCGGAGCAACGTGCAACTCGTCTAGCTCCACGTCTCCTTCAGGGACCGGAAGCGGCACTGCGCTGTCTCGAGTTGGCCAATTATTACTCGGTCATTCCTCAACCGCCAGCGCCGCTTATGCATCAACGGTCGATCAAGCATTGGTCGAGTTGTTGGCAGCTGCCATTTAACCACCGACAGGAGCCCCTTTGCGGTATTACGCTGATCCCGGTAGCACGCTGGCAGCTGTTGCTGCTACTCTAGCCAGCTATCGATCCGCTTCCCGATGGAAAGTATCTCGTACGGACTTAAGAATCCAGATCGCTGATATTGACATCTGAGCTGCCGCGCCAGCCATTAACGCATCACAATTCGTACGCGACTTCCGCAATGTCTGAATTCGACGAACTTCTTGATTATTTCGAAGAGCAATGGCGAAGAGGTCTGGCACCCAGTCTCGAAGCTACCATCCAGCGCGGAGATCACGATTCGGATGAGTTGCTCGTTGAGCTGATTCATATCGATCTCGACCATCGGCTTCATCAGGCTGAGCCGATACGCCTCGACGACTATCTAGTCCGATTTCCGCAATTGAAATCTTTGCCGGACGCCTTAGTAGAACTCGCATTCGCGGAGTACCGGCTGCGAAACCACCTCGGCCTAGCCCCGAGTCGCGACGACTTACTGACGCATTTCCCTGAGCAGCAGGAAAAGCTAAGCAAGCTGTTGCTGGCCTTCCAGAGTACGGAACGACCGCAATCGACGAAAGCGTTGAACTGTCCACACTGCCACGCTCAACTCTCAGTTGATGCGGGCAGCGATGCACGGAAGATCCGATGCGAGGCGTGTGGTCACGACTTCACGCTTGACGCCGATTCAACTGCAAGTTGGTCGCCCGAATTACTTCCACGATTAGGACGTTTTCAACTCCTGCGAGAAGTCGGGCGAGGTGCATTCGGAACCGTCTACGAAGCAAATGACACGGAACTCGACCGAATCGTAGCGTTAAAGATCCCGCGTAGTGGAACATTTCCGTCCGCAGAAGAAGCGGAGCGTTTTTTACAAGAGGCCCGCCATGCGTCGCGGCTGGAACATCCGGCCATCGTCCGCGTGTACGACGCGGACCGTCACAAGGATACGCCTTACATCGTCACTGAGTTCGTCAGTGGGTTGACGCTTGCGG
>CAUJKL010001068.1 GCA_963204995.1 Planctomycetota bacterium
GTGTTTAAGTCAGGTCGGATCACTTTCCGGCACACTAATTGCCGGTAGTATTGATCGACGGTTCGCGCTGTCACTTTGACAGTCGCCATCAGGACCATTCAGGACGTGAAGGAGCTACTGCGATGTTTTTCTTTGATACCAACTACTTGTTAATGGTGCTGTTACCGGGAATGCTGATTTCCGGTGGGGCCAGCCTGCTGGTTCGTTCAGCGTTCAACAAGTACTCGCAGGTCGCCTCGATCAAAGGCTATACGGGCGCTCAAGCCGCCCAGATCTTGCTCGATCAGGCGGGCATTCACGATGTTCAGGTTGTGCCCACGCGAGGTTTCCTGAGCGATCACTACAACCCAAGTTCGAAACAACTGGCACTCTCCGAGGGAGTCTATTCGAGCCGCTCGGTAGCTGCGATCGGCATTGCCTGTCACGAGGCAGGACACGCCATTCAACATGCCAAGAACTACGCGCCGCTACATCTTCGCTCGGCGCTGGTACCGATGGCCGGCATCGGATCGGGAATCGGCTACACCGTGATGGCGGTCGGAGCTCTGATCCAACAGAGCCCCATCGTCATGATCGGAGCGTTGTTGTTTGCGGGCGTGTTGCTATTCCAAATAGTCACGCTGCCGGTCGAGTTCGACGCCACGGCACGCGCCAAACGGCTGGTTGTCGAAGCTGGCATCGTCTATCCCGAGGAGCGTATCGGGATCGATAGAGTCCTCAACGCAGCGGCACTCACTTATGTCGCCGCAGTCATCGGCACATTGCTGACGTTGCTGTACTTCTTAATGCGATCGGGATTGCTCGGGCGCCGCGACTGACCTTGGTGGCCCATGCCTACTTGCCGACGCAATACAAGTAGCGATCACTCCGCATGAAGATCTGGCCATTCGAGATCACGGGGCTCGCGTTAAAAGTGCTGCGGTCGTCGAACGTGTTATGCGCGAGCTGAGTGAATTCAGGAGTTGCGGCCAACACATACGTTCCGCCATTGCGTGTCACGATGTAGATCTTTCCATCGCCCGCCGTGGCCGAAGCATAAGGCTGTGCGCGAAAGCGTTCGGAGTAGAGGATCTCGCCGTCGCTTAACCGGACGCAGTAGGCCACTTGATTGCGATCACTGACCCAATACATGTGGCCATCGTGAATAATCGGCGAGGTTACGTTCGAGCCGGCCTTAGCTTCCCACAACATGTGCGTGTCGGTGACATCACCACGACCGCCAGCCCGAACGGCGATCGCACGCGACGTTCGGCCGCCGATCACGTAGGCAACCCCTTCATGCGAAATGACGCTCGGACAGACGTAATCTTGAATCCCGTCACAGCGCCACAGTTCTTTCCCCGTCTTCGGATCGAAACCAAGAATGTGATCCTTCACACTCACAACCAGTTCCTGCTGACCGTTTGCAAGTTGAACGAGATGCGGTGTGTTCCACGAGCTCTGCATACCGGGAGCGCGCCAGACTTCACTGCCGCTTGTCTTGTCGATCGCGACCAACGAGCCGCTCTCGACACTCGCATTGACAATCACAAGGTTCTCGAACAGCACGGGAGAAGTGCCGGAACCCCAGCCATTTAACTTCGAGCCAACATCGGCTTGCCAAATCTGCTTCCCCGTCAGATCGAACTTGAAAACTCCGGTCTTGCCGAAGAAGACGTACAAGAACTTGCCATCCGTCGTTGGAGTTGCGGCTGCGTAGCCGTGATCGCGTACCCGCTCGGTTTCCGGCAGCTTCGGCTGGACCTTTGTATCCCAGGCAACACTTCCATCAGCGCGATTCACGCAGACGACGTGTAGCGTCAGATCTTCCATCTTCTCCGCATCGCCGCCCGTTCCGTACCCGCTGTAGCAGGTCACGTAGACGTGGAGGCCAAGAGCAATCGGACTCGAAGCGCCGTAGCCTGGCAGTTCAGTTCGCCAAGCCAAGTTTTCGGTCTCGCTCCATTTCTCCGGCAAGTCCGTTTCCGCCGACACGCCCAATCCACCTGGACCTCGAAACTGTGTCCAATCAGCAGCCAGTGCTTCCGAGTTCATTCCCAACATGAGGATTGCTGCGAAGTTTGCGAGCAGCGCGGCGTAATTCTTCAAGGTTCTCGCTCCGATTTATGCAGGGGTTGGCGTGTAGTCGTGTGCGGTGATTATTGCATGGAAGACCTCGGATGTCACCTGCTGACGCTGTGCTGAGTGGCACAGTTGGCCGAACGACGTGGCGCCGATGTGATTGAACTGCTGGATCGGAATGCCCAATAGCGACGCGGTCAGGGGATCAATTGTCGTTCGGTCGGTGGCGATCCTGCTCTAAGGCTCGCACCGATAACGCTCCCACCAATAACACCACATCGGTGATCAAAAGGATTACGCAGCCGAATCCAATCCACTGCAAGGCGCGAGCCGCCACCGTGTCGTGCAACGAGCTGAGCAGCACTTGAAAGCCCATCAGGACCGCACAGCTCACGATCAGAATCGCAAAGGCGGCAAGAAGTGTCGACACGACCTTGTTCGAGATCAATGAATTTCGTCCGTAAAAGTCTTCCCGAGTTACCCAGCTTTAACTCTGCCAGTCTTTCGGATTGTAGGGAAACTGTCAATGGTCCGACGACCGGCGAAGCCACGTAACTCGTTCGCCGACTGCTATTTCTGTTGACTCGTGCCGCCGCAACGTGACAATGAGAGTTGGCCAATGGATCGACAGGCGGCGTGGCTCGCAGCAAATCGCGACGAGCCGGAAACCAACTTGGGAGAGCTTCATGCTCGCGGCTGCACGTGCAAACCTTTTAAGACATCTCCTCGTTTCCGTGGCGACCCTAGGGATCTGCACGCACGATCTGACCGCCACCGTGATTACGATGAAAAGCGGAATGCAGGTCGAAGGCCGCATCGCTGAGATGGGTTCCTTGAACGAGAACCCCTTGAACCCTGGTACGGCGGACTCCACGAAACCGATCATCATTGTAGACGACGGGTTGCGTCGTACGTTCGTCCGCGATTTGGATGTCGCCGCTGTGGCGGAGAGCCCTGCGACTTCGGACGAGCGTATACAGATCAAGCAACCGGTCGCCGAGGCGGGTCGCCGAATTGGCAATATCGGCCCCATCCTGGGAGTCACTCCCTTCGATAAGTGGGGCCGCCGGACGTTTTCCATGCAAGGGCCGATGGGGCAACTCGACGTGATACAGGGGATTACCGAAATCACGCCAACTTACACAAAGGTCGAAGGGCTGCGCGGCACGGGCTTGATTTGGGACATGCGGATGGCGACCAGCTCGCTGCCGCGCGAAGTGATCAGTTCTGTCATTCGTGAATCACTGACCGAAGACAATCCTGACGATCGGCTGCGAATCGTTCGACTATACATTCAGGGGAATCGATTCGGCGACGCGCTACTGGAGTTGGATGAGCTGATCACCGACTTTCCCGCCGTCGAGGAGCTGAAGAGCCAGGCCGATCGCCTCCGCCAATCGCTCGCGCAACGCATGCTTCGCGAGATTGAAGTTCGTCGCGACGCCGGACAGCACGAGCGTGTTCATGCGTTGCTCAACGCGTTTCCTGAAAAGGGAGTCGCCGGAGTCACGTTGATCGCCGTTCGTGACATGCTGGCGGTGTACGAAAAACGCGAGCAGCAATACACCCAATCGCTCGAATTGATCGCCGAGAACATCAACAAGATCGAAGACGCGGCGATCAAAGCCAAGTTGGAACCGATTGAGCAGGAGCTCAAGGACGAGCTGAATATTCACGCACTGGATCGCATGGCGGACTTCCTTCGTTTGGCCGACGACCCTTCGCTCAAGCCCGACCAGAAGGTCGCATTGGCGATCAGCGGTTGGTTGCTCGGCACGGGCGAGGCACTCGACAATCTCGCGGTTGCCGTATCGCTGTTCGAAGTGCGGAACGAAGTACAGAAATATTTGAACGCCAAGCGTCCGCACGAACGCGACGAAATCATCGAGCGCATCAAGAGCCTGGAAGGCGGGTCGCCGTCCTATCTGGCGCGATTGATCGCACAGATGAAGCCTCCGATTCCGACCGAGGCCAAAGAACTGGCAATTCCCGGCCTGTATGAATTGACCGTCCCCGGCGTTGGCGAGCAGGCCGAATTCACCTATCAGATCCAGTTGCCTCCCGAATACAATCCCTATCGGCGATACCCTTGCGTGGTCACCCTTAACGGAGCTGGCTCGACCCCCGAACAACAGATTGATTGGTGGGCCGGGACGTACAGCGAACAGGCGTTAATTCGACAAGGCCAGGCGGCTCGCCGTGGCTACATCGTGATCGCGCCCAAATGGCAGAAGGAATTTCAACGCGAATACGAGTATACCTTGCGCGAACATGCCAGCGTGCTGTTCACGCTGCGGGACGCTTGCCAACGTGTCTCGATCGATACGGATCGCGTCTTTCTGAGCGGACATTCCATGGGAGGCGATGCCGCCTGGGACATCGGTCTGTCGCACCCAGACCTCTGGGCCGGCGTGATTCCGATCGTCGCCAACGCCGACCGCTACATTCACAAATACTCGGACAACGGACGTGGCCTGCCGATGTACTTCGTCGGCGGCGAACGAGATGGAGGATGGTTAAACGATAACGGAATGGATCTGGATCGATATTTGAAGGGCTCCAGATACGACGTCACCGTCGTCCAGTATCTCGGTCGCGGACACGAGCATTTCCAAGATGAGATACAGCGACTGTTCGACTGGATGGAGCTGTCTTCGCATCGACGGCAGTTCTTCCCGCGTGAGATCGAAGCGCTCACGATGCGACCGTGGGACAATTACTTCTGGTGGCTAGAGCTGGACCAGATCCCGCCCCGCGCGATGGCAGTTCCCGCCGAAGGAAAAGAACGAAACGTCCGGCCAATCAAATCAGCGGCAAAAATTTTGGAAAACAATCGTATCACGGTTTCCGCAAAATCGGGCCGTTGCGTCGTGTGGCTATCACCCGAGATGGTCGACTTTGCACAACCGATTACCGTCACGGTCAACGGCAGACCCATCCGCAAAGATGCCGCCGCCGAGGTGAAGACGCTGCTCGAAGATGTTCGCACTCGCGGTGATCGGCAACATCCGTTTTGGGCGAAAGTCGAATGGCCCGATGAACGGTAGCCACCTGCGTCTCGACAAGTACGACGGGCCTCCGAGCCCGTCGATATTAACCAACCGAAGGGCTCGGAGGCCCATCTCGTCCATAAACTACCCGAAGGCCGTCCCCAGCGAACGCAAATAGTCGAGCGCTTCATCCAACTCCGTAGCTTCGACACCCGCCTGGCGACCGGCTCGGTCACAACGACTCAAGAGCAGCAACTCGTCGTAGTTCTCGGACTGCTGTAAGCGACGCTTGGCGCGAGCGCCGATCGTTTGATCTAAAATCCCATGAGCTTCCATGTGGTGTTCGATCAGCCAGCGGGTTCGCTGCGAAATGAATCCCTCTAGCGCGTCGAGCCCTGCGGCGACGTGGTCTTGTGGGTCGATCGCTTTGCCGATGTCGTGCATCAACGCCGCCAACAAGAACTCCTCGTCATAAGGCAACTCGTCGCAGGCCAAGTCGAACACTTGCAAGCTGTGATAAAGCGCATCGCCCTCGGGATGATACTTCTTGCTTTGCTTCACGTTTTCCAGCGGCAGCAACAGCGACTCATAGACCTGAAAGCGATCGACTTGTTCTTCCACTTCGGCGATCGCGTCATCGAGATCGAGATCCGCGTATTCGCTTCGCAAAAACGCTTCTAACTCAGAGATATTGGCCCGCTCGATCGCCTTGCCGGTGATGGAGCTCTTGAAGACATAGTGGGCTTGATCTGCGGCGTACACCGTTAACTCGAAAGGAAAACGATCCTGCACGTGAATATGCGTGAAGACTCGTTCCTCGCCTTGCTTACGAACACGTTTCCGTTCAACTTCGTAGACCACCCCCTCTCCGTCCAAGATCCCAGCAATTCCCTCCAGACTGTCGGAGAAGACATGCAGGTCAATGTCCGAGCCTTCGCGAATATGCCCGGTCAACACGCTGCCAATCAACCGTGGCCGATACCGACTCAACAGCCGCATCAATCGCAACGCGTTCAGTCGCATTTCGCGCAATTTGTCGATGCGACGATCACCTTCGTACAATCTCGCCAAGGCTTGAATTTCGTCGCGGATCTCCGCATTGCTCGGCAGATCGTTTGGCTTTACCCAGGCGCGGCAGATCCAACGAGCTGCTTTCATTTTGGCGCGATAATACTCGCTCTCGTGGCGTTCGTACATCAATCGCGCGGCCTCCCACGCGATCTGCCGCCGCAGTTTCGAGGAACTCATGAAGTGGCACCGTAAGCCCATTAGACCGGCGCGGGGCATCAAGGACGAAGTAGCAGGTGTCTGCTTAGCTGCAATCGAAGTATATTCCGAGTGACCAAAAGTTCAAGGCAACTTCTTCAGTCGTCTCAGGGCATGCCGGAGAGTGCAAGGACACGGAACGGGAAACGTCGGCCTATCCGCGAGGCGGGGGTACTTCTAGCGACACAGACTCCAGTCGTCCGTCTCGCTCGATCGTTAACACAATCGGACTAGGAAGTGTCGTGAATTTGTCGTACAGATCGCGACCGACCGCTAACGGCTCGTTGGCGATCGCGTAAATACGATCACCAGTTTGCAAGCCTGCCAGACGCCCCGGCGAACCGCTGACGACGCGTGTCACAATCACCGTACCAGGCTCCCCAGCGTCCTCGCGCCAGGCAATTCCCAGTCGAGTCGGTGTGCCGTCCAGATCCACGCTTAGCGTTACCGGAGATTCTTCACTCGCTCGGACGACAATCATCTCGACATGTGAATCGGCGAAGAGCACAGCTTGTCGAAATTGATCTTGGTCCGTAACTTTCTCCCCAGCAAACTCGATCAGCCGATCATTCACTAAGATCCCTGCTCGTTCCGCAGCCGTCCCACGCTCGACGTGTGCAATGAGCAGCCCCGGTCCTTCGTCGTCCGAGTACCAACGGACTCCTAGTCGTGGTGGCAATGTGGAAAGTGGCTGTTCCAACTGTTGCTGCACGGCGGGCGTCTCGCCTTGTGCGTCCGATCGAAAGCTCCCCAAGTCGCCGCGATCGGCTATCTCATAAGCGACCCCAAACAGTAACCGCGACGCCGACTCCATGCCTTCCGGGTTCAGCTTGTGCGCATCATCACTGGGGCGATGATAGTCGTCATGCAACCCCGTATGAAACATCAAGGCAGGAATGTGATGCGAAATGAACGAGTGGTGATCGCTGTTGGCTTTGAGTTCCCAATTGAACTTCAAACTCACGTTCGAACCATGATTGATCTCGCTGACGAGACGGCGTAGGCCAGGAGCGGTTCGCGAGCCGAAAACTTCCATCTGCTGGTTCTGCATGCGACCGATCATGTCGACGTTGATCATAAAGGCCACATTCGCGAGATCGATCGTAGGATGCTCCACCCAATGCTTGGAACCGAGCAGGCCTTTCTCTTCGCCATCCCAGAAGGCAAACAAGATCGATCGCTTCGGGGGAGACGGCATCGCCAGACAAGCGTCGACCGTTTCTAGGATTCCGGCAGTGCCACTCGCGTTGTCATCGGCACCGTTATGGACATAGCCAAACGGCCCATAGCTATTGCGCCGCGAACCATAGCCAACATGATCGTAATGAGCACTGACGACGATGAACTGGTTCTTTAAATCGGGGTCGCTGCCTTCGAGGAAGCCGAGAACGTTTCGATAACCCTCACCAAATGATTGGAAGTAGCCAGCGTCATCCCCACCGCCGCGTAGTCCTCGTTGCTCCAATTGCTTCAGCAGGTACATCCCGGCAGCCCGACCGCCCCGGGTGCCGGATTCGCGTCCCTCAAAAGAATCGTCTGCCAAGACGTTGACGTGGCTTTGCAACTCACTGGCTGTGATCGACGCCGCAGCCCGATGCAAGGTCGCCAGTTCGGCTCCCTGAGCAATGCCACAACTAATCGTTAGGATCAGAAAGAACGTCAATCGCTTGATCATGAAACCACCAGAATCTATTGACTCAGTTGAGGGCTTAGCCATCGTTTCCTGGGTTAGTATAGGGCGCAGATTCGCCGTAGGTGAAGAAGTTGACAAGTCGGGTGACGGGCAGCAAGATAGTGCGAGCAAGGAAAATCGTCCAGTTAACGCCCGAGTCCGCTTGCGGATACGACCATCCTGTTGCAAAATCTAATGTCGGCGGCAGAAGCCACCGATAGAATGGTATCCTGAAACGCCACGGAGAGGTGGCTGAGTGGTCGAAAGCGCGGGTTTGCTAAATCCGTGACCGGGTAACTGGTCCGCAGGTTCGAATCCTGTCCTCTCCGCTGTAGAAAAACACGACTTTTTAAGTCATTTAACTTAAAGCATTTACGCTCGAGACTAGCCTTCCCAACAGGAGACCGCTGATTTAATAGCGAACACGGATGTGGGGTAAGCTGCTAGTTTGCGATGCTTTCGCAAAGCGACTGCCCTGGTCTGGGTAAGTCGCTCCTGCGGTAACGTGGGAGACGAGGATCGGGGGGGCAGGATTGCGTATAATTGGCGAGTTCGCTTTGAAGACCACTCGCGGAGGTGCCTTATCATGCTTGGGCCGCGGATGCCTTACCGACCGACAGTGTT
>CAUJKL010001069.1 GCA_963204995.1 Planctomycetota bacterium
ATTTGCAATTGCTGGCGAGATTGGCGAGCGTTTTGAACTCACCGGACTTTCGCTCCTTGCTTGCCACGCGTCCCGACAAGACACGACTGGTGTCTGCCGTTTGCGCTGCAGAAGAGGCTTTCTTAGTGAAGACGGGGGCGACAGCGAAATGACCAAGACGATTGCCAGTGTGCAAACTGTAAATGGCCAGCCGGTCGCGATTGCCGACGTCCCGGTTCTGCCTTATGAAGAATTCTCGGAGACGCTATCGACCCTCACAGCGTCACCTAGCGCGGAATTATCTGCATTGTTCGGCATACCCGCTGGTGCGCAATCTCTCCGTGTTATTGCCGCCACCAGTGACGCCTCTCATGGCACGATCGATCTGTTTGCGATGGACGTCGGTGACCGTTATCCCGCGTTAACCAGACAGGTCACCAAGGCACATTGGTTCGAGCGAGAACTCGCCGAGCAGTGGGGCGTGGTCCCCGAGGGGCATCCTTGGTTAAAGCCGATTCGATTTCATCGGTCCTACCGCGAGGAGCACGACGCCTGGGATCGGTCGGTCGGCGAGCAGATTCTGCCCAGCGTGCAACCGGAAGGAACCGATTACTTTAAGGTCCGGGGTAATCAGATCCACGAAGTAGCAGTTGGACCCATTCATGCGGGCGTTATCGAACCCGGACACTTTCGGTTTCAGTGCCATGGCGAGGTTGTCTTCACGCTCGAGATTGAATTAGGATTTCAGCATCGCGGGATCGAGCGGCGACTAGTGGGCGGCCCGAACAAGCGGACGCTGCACTATATGGAAACACTCTCCGGCGATACGTCGATCGGGCACGCCACGGCATACTGCCAAGCCGTCGAGGCGCTCGGCGCTTGCGAAGCCACCATACGTTCCCAAGCCATTCGCGTGATCGCCCTGGAATTGGAGCGATTGGCGAATCATACCGGTGACATTGGTGCCTTGGCGGGCGATGTCGGTTATCTGCCAACCCTCTCGTTCTGCGGCCGCATCCGTGGCGATTTCCTCAATGCCACCGGATTGATTTGTGGCAGCCGATTCGGGCGTGGACTTGTGCGACCTGGCGGCACGGCCTTCGATATCGACGAGGCGCTGGCGGCCGAGTTGCAGAAGCGAGTCGCAGGCGCTCATCGCGACGTGACGGGAGCCGCGAACTTGCTTTGGTCATCAGCGTCGGTCATGGCTCGTTTTGAAAACACCGGCGTCGTTCCTTTGGAAACGGTGCGACAATTGGGAGTGATCGGTATGGCGGGGCGGGCTTCGGGGAGCGACCGCGACGCACGGCGAGATTTCCCATCCGGCTACTATCGCTTTGCTCAGCTGCCGATCTCGACCTGGCATACGGGCGATGCGTTTGCGCGAGCGTATGTTCGTCACCTCGAAGCACAACGTTCCTGCGAGTACTTGCTGGAGTCGCTCCAGCAGCTTCCCCGTGGAGCAGCGCGACGCGACGTCGGCCCGATGCGAGGTAACGCGATCGTTGTGTCGATGGTCGAAGGATGGCGGGGCGAGATTTGTCATGTCGCACTGACTGACGACGATGGCCAGTTCGCCCACTACAAAGTAATTGATCCCAGCTTCCATAACTGGATAGCGTTGGCGATGTCGTTACGAAGCCAGCAGATATCGGACTTCCCCCTGTGCAACAAGAGTTTCAACTTGAGTTACTGCGGACACGATCTGTAGGTGTTGTTTAACCGCGTGCCCAACGGGCTGCGGGAGTGACGCCGACCTCGCGCGGCCCGTTGGGCACGCGGTTAAACGAATGAAGTGCCGAAGGACAGACAGCCATGCTCAGAATCATCAGCGAACGCATCAAGCAAGGTTATCGCACGATTCCGTTTCCGGCGGGCGAGTTGCCCAAGCTGCCCGAGCGGTATCGCGGTTTGCCGGTGATCGATTCGACGAAGTGTCCCGATGGCTGTGCGAAGTGTGTCGATGCCTGCCCGACGGATGCGATCACAATCAACGGCGAGATGAAGATCGACCTTGGACGCTGCCTGTTCTGCACCGATTGCATGGACGCTTGCCCCGAAGGCGCGATCGAGTACACGCAAGACTTTCGACTTGCCACTCGCACTCGCGAAGGACTCGTCACTGACGGCAACGCGTTTGATCTGGCCCAGTCGATCGACGAGAAGAGTCGCAAGATCTTTGGACGTTCGCTGCAACTGCGACAAGTCAGCGCGGGAGGCTGCGGTGCCTGTGAAGCAGACATCAATGTGTTAGGAACGCTGGTCTTTGATCTCAGTCGTTTCGGCATCAAGATTGTCGCGTCGCCGCGTCACGCCGACGGGCTGATTGTGACAGGGCCGGTTACTCAGAACATGAAGTTGGCCTTGAAGAAGGCGTATATCGCCACGCCAGCGCCCAAGTTCGTGATCGCCGTCGGAGCCTGTGCCATCAGCGGCGGTCCGTTTGTCGATCACGCTGAGCAAAACAATGGCGTTCATTCTGTTCTTTCAGTTGACCTTTACATTCCCGGCTGTCCACCTCATCCGCTGACGATTCTCGACGGCCTCTTAAGGCTGTTAGGGCGGATTGAAACAAAGGGCGGATAACTTTTGGAGATGCGTTACCAACGCAACGAATCATGAGCGGTACTGCAATGGGGATCGAAGACAACGAGGATACCGAGGCCAAGCCTGTCGCGGTCTGTGACGCCATAGATTTGGCCACGCTCGAACAAGTCATTGAACGAGCGGCCCTACTTCTTCCCATGCAGGGCCCAATCACCGCATTTGCTTTTCTGAATGCGTTGCAAGCGTTGGAGCATCTTCCCTTTCACGAGGGCTTGAAGCTGGGTGCCAAGCTTTACGGTTGCCGTCCCTACATGCCGGCGAACTACTATCGGACGAAGCTCGCGCACAGCCGGAAGCGAGTTGAAGAACTATCTGCCGTTTTACTGGAAGACCTCGGCGATTCAGCCGACGTGCTCATCGGATTTCTCGGCACTCGCTACCACATGCGTCTGGCGATGCTGCAGTATACCTTGCGGATGGCCGACGCCACCGAGTTGGAATGGTTGATCGCGGAGTCGGATGCGTTAAGGAAATTTCGCGCCGATGCACCAGGGCTCAACCGCGAACGGACGATCGAAGAAGCACGTCACTGGGTCATGCGCGACTTGCGAAACGGAGCTTCCACCCGATCGGCGACAGGCAGTTTGGCGGATGCCAGCGAGGATCAACGCATTCGTGAAGTCGTGCAACGGTTGTTCGAGGCGTTCGGAAAGTCGCAAGTTGAATCGTGGAGCGATGATACTTGGGAAGCGTATGCACTGCATTTGCTGTGGCACGTTTGCCAGCGCGGCACAGAACGCGTGATGGAGAACACCACTCCGACGCAGCGTTGGCTTCGTCACCGCGATGCTCTACTGGAAGCGACGGGCGAAGACAGTGACCGGCTGGTGCATGAAGTGCTAACCCGCTTCACGGCGTGCTTTGTCGATCAAGGTTTCGCCGGTTGGATGTTGCCCAGGCGCGATCAGGGATACTATCGCGCCTTCATGGCGTATTACGGACAGAGCAAAGGCCCACCTGATCGTTGGCTGCGTGGACTGAAGGCGGAAATCGAGCGTCTCGAAATCGCTGGCACGACACCGATCGAAAGTGTCGGCGAATCCTTACAGTTGCTGGGCGTTGACGAGACCGAAGCCGACATGTTCATTTCGGCGACCCTTTTAGCGCTGCGTGGTTGGGCGGGGATGCTCTGGCAACTCGAAGTCAGACCCGATCGTGTTCCTCGCAGCGTCGCACCTGGCACGCTGATCGAATTCCTCGCAGTACTCCTGATCCTCGAACGCCTCGCGCTAACCCACCTGGCAACGCAGGAGTTGCAGACGGAGCAGCCGTTAGCTCGATTGCGCACGATCGTTCCACCGCCCGAAACGTCCGAGGAACATCTGACCATCGACCAGACGGCGTTTATCGTTTTTCAGCTGGCTCAAGTGCGCGGCTGGCTGCCTCACGATTTACACAACCTGGCACAGGCCGACTGGGAAGCTTTGGTCGCCGAAGTCACGGCGTTTTCGGGCCTCGAACGGCGTCGCCTGTTGCACGTCACGTTTGAACGACGGTTTCGCACGCACGCCTTAGACGCGATCGTGGCGCGCGTACGGCGAAAGCCGGTCGAAGTTGCTCAGCCTCGTTTTCAAGCCACGTTCTGCATCGACGCACGGGAGGAATCTTTCCGCCGTCACCTGGAAGAAGTCGCACCGGACGTCGAGACATTCGGCACGGCGGGTTTCTATGGCGTGCCCATGTACTATCGGGGAGCAGCCGATGCACACTTTGCGGCGCTCTGTCCCGTTGTCATCAAGCCGACGCGGTGGGTCGTCGAAGATGTCGTTTACAACCTCGAAGAGACGCATCGACGCCGTGCCGTGGCGCGGCGCGCTCTGGGAACCGCCTCGCGGCGTGTTCACGTGGGCAGTCGCAACTTTGCCGCTGGTGCCATTCTGGCTACGGGAGCTGGTGCGTTAGCGACGGTTCCGCTTGTGGCTCGCATCCTATTTCCTCGGTTCTCGGCTCAGCTTCGCAAGACTGCCAGCAGTTTTGTCGAAGCTCCGAACGTCACCCGTCTGCGGTTGGAACGTCTAGACCCAACGCCCAGCTCCGAAGGAGATGGGATCGGCTTCAGCTTGGAAGAAATGGCCGACATGGGCGAGCGAGCGCTCCGAGATATCGGTTTGACTTCCAACTTTGCGAGGCTCGTCTTGATTCTGGGACATCATTCAGCGTGCCTCAACAATCCCCATAAGTCGTGCTACGACTG
>CAUJKL010001070.1 GCA_963204995.1 Planctomycetota bacterium
GCTACACGTTTGGGTCGATCGATCCATGAACACGCATTTTCGAGCTACGCCTTGTTGCGTGATAGCTGGGCTCCGATTCCGCGCCGCCGAGGGATCGAGTTACTGACTAGCAAAGGGCCACCCGCAGTCGCCAGTCGTGACCTGTTTTCTGGAGTGGTAATCTCGTATGGCAGCGAAGCACGACGCGCCGAAGGGCACCCGCAAGCGACAAGCCTGGCGGAGCTGAGGCGTGTTACCCAGAAACAACGCGATATCGAAGCGCTGCTAACGCGAGCCACGGCGGACGCCGAGAATCTTGCGGCCTGGTCGGCACAGATTGATGAATTGACTCGCGAGCTGAGTCCACAAGCGGGCGGGGACGCTCTTTACGAATTGGCACAACACTATCGCGAGATCGGACGCTACGAGCTCGCGTGTGAATCGTTGCAACAACTGCTGCGTAAGTTTCCGACACATCCGTTTGCCGACGCCGCGATCTCTTGGTGCGTGGAGTATCTCGCCAGCGAGGAAGCCGGAACCGCGTTTGGCACGCAACCCGCGATCGATAGTTATCTTGTACAGCAAGCGTCGGCGTCTGACGATTTCAACGCCGCCCTTCCGCCGGGCGTAGACCGCCAGCTCCAAGTCTCCCGTTACGATTCTCGTGCCGAACGAGCAGGCTTCGTCACGGATGTCGAGGCAGCCGATCCGCTGGAACGACTCGTGATTCAAGCCGAGAGTATTCAGCCTTTACGACCCGCGTTGTTCGCTGAGCCGCGACTTCGGTTTGCAATTGCATCTGCGTATCGCAAGCAAGGCAACGTGACAGCCGCGAATCGTCTGTATCAATATGTGGCCGGCAGTCAGCCATTTGGCTCGTGGCGGCAGTCGGCACACGGCGAGCTATGGTTGACCTCGCGCAAGGGGAGCCCTCCCAAGCCGCTGTTGTCATGTCAGAAAGTCTTCGAGAAGCCGTTCCTGGATGGCAAGCTCGATGAAGAGCTGTGGACGACCGCCGCTCAGGCCGATCTCACGAGTCAACTCGGCGATGATGCCAACTGGCCCGCGACGATCCGGCTGACACGCGATGACGAGTATCTCTATCTCGGTATTCAATGCCGTAAGATCAACGGGCTAGTGTATGCTGCGTCAAAAGATGTACGCGGGCGGGATCCTGATCTTACATCGCAAGATCGTGTTGAGCTAATGCTCGACATGAACCGAGACTACACCAGCTATGTCAAGTTGACCGTCGACCATCGTGGCTGGACCGGCGAGGCCGCATGCCGCGACGCACGTTGGAATCCAGAATGGTTCGTCGCGGCTGACTCCAACGACGAAACATGGAGCATTGAAGCCGCGATCCCGTTCGCCGCACTCGGTCACGAGCACCTCGCCGACGGTGAAGTCTGGTCTTGTGGCGTGCAACGAGTCGTTCCCGGCGTTGGCATTCAATCCTGGACGCAACCGGCGTCGGTCGCTGGCTGTCCGGAAGGATTTGGGTTCTTGTCGTTGGACTGATCGGGAACGACCATCCGAACTCCCGCGGCGCGTATAAGAATTGCGTAGCCAGCCGTTGCAATGAATGTTTGTCCCTGCCACATCAGAGAATATAGAATGGCTTCCGGTGTGGAGTCCCAACTAATTGCGTTCGCAAGGTTTTTGTTCTCGAAGGTTAATCGGACGAAGATCCCGAATGCGAACGGCTCTACGAAGCTCAGTAATAATATAAAACATCCGGCCAACACACCGAACGTCCAGGTCGGTCGAAAGAAAACAAGCAACATTGGGGCTGAAGCTAGACAGGGGATGAACGCGAGCCAGGCATGCATGAAAAACTTGTCGTGTTCGTGTGCAAACGGATCGGGCGCTGCTGTGATGGCCGTTCGGGCGACAACCCCGGCGATGGCGAATGCCGTCATCATGACCATTAGCATTCGCAGGCTAAGCTGATGCTTTGAAATAGCCGCTCGCCCCGCGGACGCAGCGCCGTAAATCATCGTCGCCCCCGTTCTCCAGCGATGCAACGAGAACAAGGTTAGCGAGGGCAAAATCCCAGTCGCAACCAAGATCGCGCCGGCGGCAAGTGACGTTCGTCCTCCGGTCGAGATCAGATTCGCTCGGGCCAGAGCGAACCCGACAATCAGCCCCCAGGCAACAATAAAGGGGAGCCGCAATTCGAATCGCCCGGGTCCATAAACTGCCCAGGCGGCGAGCGATATCGTTTGCGCAAGACAAAACGCGTGAACCCAGTCATCCGTACTGAAGTATCCGGCCCGATCAGCATTCACAGCCGCCCATGTCGCGACCACGAGGAGTGACACCAGCAGGAAACTCGCGACGGGTCGGAGAATTGTGTTGAATTTCATGCACACTATCTTCAGTGTGCGGAGTGTGTTTGTCCATCTCTAGCAAGCTTTGCCTGGCGATAGTCCTCTTGTTTTCGACGACGAGTTTTCTCGACACGGATTTCTCCCACCGCCGTTCGTATCAATCGATGGATCTGGTATCGTTTCGTTTCACCCAACCGCCCCGGACTTGCAAGCATTTGTCCAATGACACTACTAATCGGTACTGACGAAGCGGGCTATGGCCCGAACTTGGGGCCCTTACTGATCGCGGCGACTGCTTGGCATGTGCCAGATGATTGCGAAGATGTGGATCTTTACGAGCGACTGAATCACTGCGTCGGAAGAAATGCAACGACCGACCATCACATCCCGATGGCCGACTCGAAACGGCTCTATAAACCGGGCGGCGGACTGCTGAATCTCGAACGGGGCCTCTTCGCAGCCTTGTCCGTTTGTCAGACGAGCGCGGAGCGCTGGCGTGACGCGTGGAAGATTCTGGCCTCGGAAAGTGCCGACCAGTTGCAGAACCAGCCTTGGTACTCCGAGTACGACGTCGCGTTACCGATCGATCTCGACGTCGAACGAAGAGCGGCGGATAGCTCAGCGTTGACTGACGGCCTGCGAACAGCGAGTGTGTCGATCTCGCGGATTCGCGCGGCGGCGGTTTTTCCCGGTCGCTTTAACGAGCTTGTCGAGCGATACGACTCGAAGGGCTCCGTCTTGTCGCTCGCGACCCTGGGCCTTGTTCGCGACGCACTCGATCAACACGACGATGCCAACGTCTTGGTCCAATGCGACAAGCATGGCGGACGGAATCGTTATCTGGCCGTGCTGCAAACCGTGTTTCCGGACGAGCAAGTGACGATCATTCGCGAAAGTCGTGAATCCAGCGTCTACCGTTGGGTGACGCGGGATCGACAGATCGAGATTCGCTTTGTCGCCAAAGGCGAGAGCTTTCTACCGGCAGCGCTTGCTTCGATGACGGCGAAGTACCTGCGAGAGCTCGCCATGCAAGCCTTCAATACCTTCTGGCAACAGCATCTTCCTGATCTGAAACCGACCGCCGGCTATCCGGTCGACGCCAAACGATTCAAAAACGAGATCGAAAGCGTGCAACGGCAGCTCGGCATCGAAGATCGCATCCTGTGGCGATCTCGCTGAACGGTCTGATCGGCCCACTTGCTCGCCATTTCCTCTTTTCGTCTTTCCGGGTATTGTTGAGTTTTGTATCGACACTTGCCCGTCGCGAGCCTTCACCGCCATGTCTGAATACGATGTCCCCGCTTCCCCTGAACCGGAACAGACCACCGAACAGTTCCAGATCCAACTAGCATCACGCGTGTTGCGATTGCCGCCTTATCTCTTTGGACGCATCAACGCGATGCTGTACGAAAAGCGGCGAGGTGGCAGCGACGTGATCGATCTGGGGATGGGGAACCCGTCCGATCCGCCCGAGCAAGTCGTTATCGACAAGTTGACCGAGGCAGCTCGCGATCCGAACAATCACGGCTATAGCAAGTCGAACGGCATTCCCAACCTGCGTCGCGAGATCGCCAGCAAGTATCTGAAGAAATACGGTGTGCGGCTCGACCCGGACAAAGAGGTCATCACGTGCCTGGGCTCGAAGGAAGGCTTCAGCCACATGTGCCTCGCGCTGATGGGCCCTGGCGACACGGCCATCGTCCCGTCGCCTTATTTTCCCGTACACATGTACGCCGTCGCTTTGGCCGCCGGGAACGTGATCGCGTTGGAAGTCGCCGACAGCGAGAAATACCTGGCCAACATCGCCTATACCTGCCAACACCTGTATCCGAAGCCCAAGTTGCTGATCATCAACTATCCGCACAATCCGTCCTCGGTCACGATCGAACCCGAGTTTTATGTCGAGGTCGTCAAGCTGGCGAAGAAGTTCGGCTTCATGGTGATCAGCGACTTTGCCTATGCCGACGTGGCGTATGACGGATACCGCCCGCCCAGTTTCCTGACGGCCCCCGGCGCGAGGGAAGTTGGTGTCGAGTTCACAACGATGAGCAAGGGTTACAACATGGCCGGTTGGCGAGTTGGCTTTTGCTGTGGCAACGCCGAGATGATTCGCGCGTTGGGTGTGATCAAGGGCTATTACGACTACGGCATGTTTCAAGCGATTCAGATCGCGGCCATCGTCGCGCTGCGCGACACGGAAGCCGCCGTCGAAGCTCAGTCGATGATCTATCAAGGCCGTCGCGACGTGCTGGTCGAAGGCTTGCGTCGCATCGGCTGGGACATCCAACCGCCGCGAGCCGGTATGTTCGTGTGGGCCAAGATTCCCGAAGCTTGGACCAAGCGCATGAACACGATGGATTTTGCCATGATGTTGCTGGAGAAGGGTGATGTTGCCGTCAGTCCCGGCAGCGGTTTCGGCCCAGCCGGTGAAGGCTATTTGCGGATGTCGTTGGTCGAAAACGAAAACCGCCTGCGCCAAGCCGTTCGCCATATCAGCCGTTGCCTCGATCGTGAATTGAAGTCGGGGTCGGCGTCGTAGAGCGGATCTGGTGCCCGCTTTCTGGCGATCTGTAGTCGAATAGTGGTCAGTGGACACCTTTGAGTAATTTGCGGGAGCGTTTCTGTTTTGTTCCTCGGCCCGGAGGGTCGGTATATCCATTGCCGGGGCTGTAAAGCCCCGGAAAAGGCAGGTACACCGACTAAGGCCCGAAGGGTCGACAGAGGATGAGGCGGTCGGTGCTGTGTCACCCCTCCGGGGTTTGATCGCCTGTCTGCACCTCAATCGGGGCCTGACGACCCCGGCAAGGGATGTTTCGACCCTTCGGGTCTGGTAATTCTCGGGGGAAGTGTTCTCGCATCGCACCCGACAAATGGGAAACGCTACCGCAACTTGGGATGCTGGATGTTGCTGATCCTTAATGTGGTGGGCGCGGCCCACTCTACTTCGTGAACACTGGGTCATTTGCACCACCGCCCGACTTTAGATACGCCAACAAGTCGAGAATCTCTTCGGCGTTCAGCGCGTCGAGTTTCGGAGTGGCCAAGGCAA
>CAUJKL010001071.1 GCA_963204995.1 Planctomycetota bacterium
CCCCGCGCACCATGAAGGCGGGGTTACAAGATGCAATCTACAGAGGCGGGGTAAGAAGCGGGATAGCGGCGGGGTCAAGTCGAGTCAAATAACTCGACTCGCGCGCCGATTAAGCGGGCTGGTTAATCTAAGCCCTAGGACATGTCACCCCAGCGGTCGGCAAATAGCGGCTCGCTGGCCACTGGACTGAGTAAGACCAACGCCAAGACATCGGCAACTTCCTCAATCGCACCAGTCGTTCGCTCGAAGTGTTTCTCACCTTCTTCGGTATAGTTGTCTCGGCTTCCGCGTAGCCAGCGGCCCAACTCGTATGGTGAGAAATGGTAAGCGAATTTTCCAAGCCACTTCAATGGTGGATAAATCCTAGCGACCTCCGTCAACTGATCGGGGACTTTGTTTCGCAGACGCGGGTCGTCTTCAATTTTGCCGATATCGGCCTTGCTAATCGGGGAAGCAAGCCGCTTTGCCAGTGCTTCGGCTAAATACACGTTGCGTTGGGCCGAATTTGTCGTAACTACAACGTTCGGTGTTCCCGACTCCTGGTTAACTTGAAGCGAATGGATCTCCGACTCCTGGATGCCGAGGCACGACGCGATCTCGGGTTTGAGTTCTCTGGCAGCTTGTGCGATTCCGGCTGGGACGGGTGGCATGACAACTCTCCGGCGAATTGGTTTGATCTACCTAGTTGATTGAAGGCAGTTCGCCGCGATCCATTGGGGACAATGAGGACTACTTTGATTTGCGAACGACTGCAAGTGATTTCTCAAACACACTTTGCGTTGTTGACGAAATTTCTCCTTTTCCTGCCTGCTGGCTGAGAGTACCGCGATTATCAAGACCTTTGACCGTGCGAACATACGGTGCAATTTTCATCAGCTCCCACGATTCCGCTTTCCACTTCCCAACTACCGCCGATCTGCCAGCGGAGGCGGTGCCAGATGCTGCCGGGCAGGTCGCCAGCGAGCAGATCGAGCCAGGATTGTATCCCAGTGGCGACGGCCATGCTATTTACCGTGATCAGCGAACCAAGTCGGCCAGCGGCATGCCAGGGTTGTGACCCTCGTAGCGGCAAAGCACCTGGCGGAGCCCAGTTCTCGTATTCGGCGGCTTCGAGATCACCTAGACCTCCGACACAACGTACACAGCCCTCACCGGGTAACAGCAGACGAACATCTGCGGCTATTACGCGCTGGCCGTCGTCGCCGGTACGTACGCCCGTCCCAATGTCCAAATGGGGAATCAGTTGCTGACGTGCCATCCTGGCAGCGCGCAAGCGCGGGCCGTCTTGATCGACGCACGTGACAACGAGATCGGCGTCTTCCAGAGCTGGTTCTGACAACTTCACGCCGAAACGCCGCGGCAAAACTGTCGCGGCGAGTTCAGGTCGAAACTCCACAAGCCGCCGCCCCAGCGTGACCGCCTTGTTGGACCCGATATCTTCTGGCGTGGCCAGGAACATGCCATCCAGGTTGTGCGGTTCGATCGTGTCCCCGTCCAACAACGTTAACCGCCGCACACCCAACGCTGTAAACATGGTAGCGGCCAGCGTTCCTGCTCGCGAACATCCGATGAGATTCACGGTGGCTTTCCGCACGCGATCGTGCGTGGCTCGCCCACCTACTGCCTCGATCGTCCGAGTCCAGCGAAGGGCGTCCTCGGCAGCCTCGGTGGCGTCACTGATCTGGTCCAGCTCCAGCATATTGGCACCGATGACGCAAAAGCGTGCTAAGGGCTGCACGACGCCGCGTTCCACGGACCATCCGCACCATCCGGCTCGGTCGTCGTCGAGGCCCACAAGCAATATCACACACAACTGCGCAAAACGCGGCTTGAGTCGAGAGATCCAGTCGTCGGGTGTCGCCGGAGCCGATCCGTTTGGTAGAGCAATTGCCAGCCAACTTGCCAGTGGTGGGAAATCTTGCCCAACGGTGCCGATACTTTGCACCTTCGGCTGACTCGCTACCAGCCGTCCACGAACGCCGCCTTGCCGTTGCAGTTGCATCACGGCCATCCGCGTTGGGTTTGCAGACAGCGGGCGAACGACGTTTGACCAGTCAGAACTTGCCATGACGACTTCAAATCTGGATTGACAAACGGTCATGTGGGTTCTCGTGGAAAAGGCTTCGTGACCAACTTCCAACAGGCTGCTTGAGCGACTGTGATGAGTCATGCGTCGAAGCGTGAAGAGAATCTGAAGCGAGTAACACACCGCTCAGGCTCGCGTGGCAAGTCCCGAAGTTGCTGAATTATGATGGCCACATCTGCCCAATCGAAATCCAGCTCAGGATTGGCAGCGTGACGGACCAGGGCCCGCAGCACCTCGCGTCTATTTCGGTCGTTGAAGACGAAGTAGTAACTTTCTTCGCTCTTCAGCAGGCCACATACATAGATGTTTGACTGCATTCCATCTTTCCTGCTTTGGCTGTAAGGGATCGCGAACCGACGTCGCGCGGCGCGACTGGCGGTTACTCTTAGGAAAGGCAGTTCGCTGGACTGCGAGAGCGTAAAGCTATGAACGTCCGTAGGGCTGACAACAGGATTGCCCCGCAACCGACAGAGCGTGCGTGAAACCCTGAACTCGGCAGTGTGAAAGTCCGACCGAAATCCTGCGCAGCACAACGGAATTGTTTCCCGGACGCGACCAGGGGCGGACCCCGACGGTGAGCTGCGCAGGCTACGGCTCCAGCGGTCGGCTCCGCCTACGACCGCTGGGCCTCCGCCTCGCTGGCTCACACTGGCTCTGCCGGAACTGCGGCCAAGCGGAACCCGCGGTACCTGCGCCGACTGCCGGGCAAGTTCCCGGACCGGTAGGCCGAACGGCAGTACTCGCCGTAGTTGATCCAGCTACCACCGCGGAGGACCCGGAACGAGGCCCGTATAGGGCCGGCAGGGTTCAGCCGTGGCAAGGTCCGGTAATAGTCCGCGCCATACCAGTCGTGGCACCATTCCCAAACATTGCCGTGCATCTGATGGAAGCCCCAAACGTTGGCGGGAATACGCTCGCCATCCTCGCGAACTCCGCAAACGTCCAGCGTGTGTCCGCTACGCCAAACTTCCGTCAAAAACGCGTGTAAACGTTCGCGGTCATCCGGCCAAAGATACTCGCCGTTGTAGTTGCAGTACGCCAAGTCAATCTTCGTGCCATCGCTCCCGGCATCCCACGTAAACGGCGTGTCCCGGCCGCAGCGACACGCATACTCCCAGCGAGCTTCCGTGGGCAATTCGATCTCACACTCCACACCACCAAGTTTAATCAAGCCAAGCCACTTCGCGTAGCACCAGGCATCAAACCAACTCACGTTCACAACCGGATGATTGTCCGTATTCGATACCTTGTCCGTAAACTCACGACGATCAAAGTGACGCACATCAAAACGCTCGTATTTAACATTCGTCACACAAAATCGATGCAAGTAGTAAGCAGATAACTCCACAGGATGCGCGGGATTATCCTGGCTCTTCCCGCTGCCATCCCAGTCAGGAGCCTCGCCATCCGGAGCTCCCATCGTGAATTTCACGTTGACAGCCTCTTCATGCTGGCCACGACCTAACGAGATGAAGCCGCCGTCGTCTTCATACGTAAACTCCCGGCAGAAATGATCGCGTGCTTCCGTGTCTTCCATCCGGTCCCACGTGAGATAGATGAACTCCGTCGCTCGGATCACCCGCCCTTGCTCGTCCCGTGGTGCATTGGGATGCACGACGTCATACAGCGGTGCGAACAGCGCCTGCCAACGAATTAAGTCGATCCCTTCGCGGGGCATCTCCGCAAGCAGTCGCCAGAATTCGGCGTACGCTTCGTTCTGTGCAAACAGCGGATCGGATACCCAGGCTTGCATTCGCACGCGGTCGTCGTCGCTGGCCCACCGGCCTGCCCAATAAGCCGCGAAGAAAGCTTGTGTCGTAATATCGGTGAACTGTACTCGCTCCGTCGATTCGCTAAACAGGAAATACTTCAATCCGTGGGAGTCCATCGCCTTCAGCCGTCGCCAATCCTCCCATAAATGTTCGCCGTCGATCTGCTTGCCGCGAGAATTCAAATAGGCACCTGCTGATTCGAACCGGTCAAACGCGGAATTCACGAAGCCATCCACATCGCCGGTGATGGCAAACGCCGGTCCACCCGCCTCGCCGTCCGAGCAGTACATCTCAAAAGCGATCGCGCCCAGCAGGTCGCAGGCCAGCCGGACTTGCCACTTGCGTACTGCTCGCTCCTTCCGATTCAGCCGACCTTTCTTGTGCCAGCCGAAGTCGCGCGCTTCATCCGCCTTGAAGCCATCGTCCAACAAACCGGTTTCATCGGCTGGATCGTCTGCCGCAAAGCGATGCACCTTCCACAGAACCGTTGCTTCAGAATCGTCTTCGTCGATCTGTCCCAGGTCCTCCAGACGGGCGATTAACCGCGCGTAGCGCGGGATGCGGGACATGCGACGGGCCGCGTTCCCAATGCGATCGTACTTGTGTGGACGAACAAAGAGAGACAAAGTGGTGGATCCAAAGCACAGGAGGTTGATTCAGTTGGTGGTTCGTCAAGAATATCGCGCATCGTTGACATCTACCACCAGTTACCGGGAAACAAGTAGCGTAAGACTCCGAGCGCCGCAGCCGTCGAGGCCAAGCCGGCTTGGAATCGAGATAAACCGAGCGTTAAACGTGGCGAGGCAGCCATCAATGCACCGGATTTAGTTTCCGAATGGAACAGCTTCGCTTCTTCATGAGTTGCTGTAATCGCCAAGTCCCAAAACAGTTTCGTGTTCCGGAAAAAGTCAGCCGGAATGAACACCAAGCCCATTGTGCGGGGATAGCCAAACGGATTCTGGCTGCCGATGCGTTCGCCCCAATTCTCCAGCCCAATGAACCAGCGTCTCCCTTGATGGTGAAAGTAGCCAACCAGAATAAAGCTGTGGCCGCCTTTGTAGTCGTCACTCAGCGGAAGCGGACGGACACCCGTGAACAGGGATTCTGGCAGAAGCCATTCCTCCGGCAAACCGACTCCGAGGATCAGGACGCGTCCCTTCAGCTTGAGAGCTTCCGACCCGTAGAGCAACAGGCACATCAAGTCGATTGTGTCCGGCTCGCCGATCAAGGGGCGGAGGCTGACAAACGTCTCGATTCTACGCTTCTTGGCGTCGGCAATCGCCGCGTTATCAGGTTTGACGTAGCGACTGTCGCAAAAGTTTGTCTCGGGATAAAGTTGTTCCGTGCAGATCCCGCGTTCGCAAGCGCCCTGCAAGACGACTGCGGGCCAAGTCCCAGTCGGAGGAATGGGATAGTCACGTTTCTGCATCGCATATTCCCAAGCAAACAAGCCGCTGAGGTGCCGATCGCAGATGTTCAGTTGTACTTCCGTCGCATTGCGACAAGCGTGCCCCACACAATTTGGGCCACGCTGTGCAATCACCGGCTTGTAGCGGAACAAGTCCAGGTGGTCAAACTGATGCGGCAAGACGTGCGAGTGGCTCGCCAAAAGTTGGCGATCGGTGGGTTGTCGAAAGCCAACGCGCGATGATCAGGAGCCAACATGCCGCCGAGCGGTGGAATCGCAACTGGAGCTGCTGCAAGTGATGGATCGGATAGCGGAATGAGCTTCTCTAATGCAGCAAGAATGCGGGCTAGGTCCACTTCCGTAATGCCAGCGAGTTCACGGAGCTTTGTTCGTAGTGATACGTTCGTTGCCATCTCACGCAGTTGAAGCATGGTCATCCCATGCGAACGCACAAAGCGACGCAGACTGCGCGGAAATGAGTGCGGAGTAACGCCGGGTCGTCGGAGCTTGCTCAATCGCACGGCTCGTCCCCTTCTTTACTAGGCTCGGAGTGCCGCTCGTCTTCTGCACGCTGGGTAGGAGGTATCAGTCCGAATGGCGGAATTGCGGGGGCTTCCATGCCGGCAAACGAATCGCCAACGAGTTCGCGGGCGGCAATGACAAAGTCCGCCACATCTTGTTGTGAACAGTCCAGCAGCGCGGCCATTGCCGTGGGTCGCGTCTCTGCCATCGCCGTAAACGTCTCGATGAAGCAGATGCCTCGCTCTACAAGGGCCGCGTGCTGAAGTTCCGAAAGCTGAGCAAGCTCTCGAAGGTCGGTTAGTGGAGTTGGTTCATTCGGCATTACTATTGTCCTCTGTGGTCTTCAGTGCGGTTGCAGGTTGATCAGTACGACCTTTAGGTCAAGCTCATGCACAAGCTCGCCATTCACCGGCCACCACTTGGCCGGCAATTCGCGGGCAAGTTTCACGGCCAGTTCGACGCGAGCCTCATAATTCTTCGTCGCTGTCACGGCCAGCCACCGCGTCTGGTAGTCCTCAGCTGTCTCTTCCTCTACGGCCCGTCTCAGTTCGGCCAAGAAATCGCTCGGTAACATCTGTTGGGAATATTGTTCCTCCGTGACCTTGGCAGACGCTGACTCGCCGGGCGACGTGATGGTGTTTTCGTTCGGCGGACCTTCAGATTCAGACAGCGAGTTCGTTATTCGAGTCTTTAACCAATGGCAGCCCTGCTCCACGAGTTGGAGAGCCTTGAGAGAGTTTTTCTCGACAAAGGGCCGCCGTTCAGTAGGGTCCAGCACTAACAGCCAGATCACAAGTAGCAACAGCGGCGTAGTGAGAAGTGAAGCAATGTATCGAATCGGTTTGGTAAAAAAGAACATCAGCTTGGGTGCCTCCCGTCTCTCGCAATTCAAGATTTGCCGTACGAAGGAGTAAAGGCAGTTGCAGTCGATCTCGCTGACGGTTTTACGCAGAAACTCGCCTTGTGCAGTGCGCTAGTTCAGTCTTGCCATCGATCAGGCCGTGTCTCTCGACGAAATGCCTGACGTTCATTCGTAACGCGGGAAAGCCGAAGTATGGGCGAGCTTTCAGATTACAAGGATCGTCCGCCGGCAACGATCACACTCATAGCGCGCAGAATAAACGTCCCAGGTCTTCCGTGGCTGCCTTTCTCTATGGAGGAAAAGTCAGCACAGGCAAGGATCGGAAGGGCCAATGCGGTGGCAATCAACACGCCGCTGTCGATGAATGTACGAGTCTTCGCCAGCGTGTAGCCCCAATTTACCTTTCGCCCCGATGGTCGCGAATCTCACGGTCGAGTCCGCGGCGTCACGCCAACAGTTCGTCGACCACGCGTGCGGGGAGGACGCCGGTTAGTCGTTGATCGAGGCCTTGGTATTTGTACGCGAACCGTTCGTGATCAAAACCGAGCAGGTGCAGGACGGTGGCGTGGAAGTCGCGGATGTGGAGCGGGTCGCGTATGATGTTGTACGAGAAGTCGTCCGTTTCTCCGTAAATCGTCCCGCCTTTTGCACCACCCCCGGCCATCCACATGCTGAAGCAACGCGGGTGATGATCGCGGCCGTAGTTTTCCTTCGAGAGAGTGCCTTGCGTGTAAATCGTGCGACCGAATTCGCCGCCCCAGATGATCAGCGTATCGTCCAACATACCGCGCTGCTTGAGGTCTTCGAGCAACGCATAACATGGCTGATCAATGTCTTTGCATTGACTAGGCATGCGACCGGCGACATTGGAATGATGGTCCCAGTTGTTGTGATAGACTTGCACGAAGCGCACACCGCGCTCGATGAGTCGACGTGCCATCAACGCGGTATTCGCGAAACTGCCAGGCTTCTTCGCCTCGTCTCCGTACAGGTCGAAGATATGCTGTGGCTCGCTGCTGAAATCCGTCAGCTCCGGCACGCTGGACTGCATGCGGAAGGCCAGTTCGTATTGTTGTATCCGCGTGTGCGTTTCTGGATCGCCAAGCGTTTCGTAATTGATCTCGTTCAACTTATTGAGGCCGTCGATCGATCGTTTGCGAATCGCATCGGGAACACCGGGCGGATTATTGATGTAGAGAATCGGATCGCCCTTGCTGCGGAACGATACGCCCGCGTACTCGCCAGGCAAATAACCGGCGCTCCACAGTCGCGAAGAAATGGCTTGCTCCTGGTCGCGGTTGCTCGGTGTTGCCACCAGGACGACGAATGCAGGCAGATTCTCGTTCATGGTGCCCAGACCATAAGAAGCCCATGCACCAAGGCAAGGCCGACCGGTGACTTGATTACCGGTCTGCATGGCGGCGATCGCGGGCTCGTGGTTGATCGCTTCGGTGTTCAGGCTCCGCATCCAGCAGATTTCGTCGGCCTTCTTTTCCAGGTTTGGCAGCAACTCGGTGTTCATCCACAAACCACACTCACCGGCCTGGCTGAACTTGAACTTGGAGGGGGCGACGGGAAAACGCGCCTGACCGCTGGTCATCGTGGTCAGCCGCTGGCCCATCCGGATCGATTCGGGCAGCTCTTTGTCGTACCACTCTTGCATCACCGGCTTGTAATCGAACAGGTCCATTTGTGCCGGGCCACCGACCATGTGCAGATAGATCACGCGCTTCGCTTTGGGCGCGAACTGAGGGCCGGGAGCTTTCGATTCGGATGCCGTTACGAATGATTCCCCAAGCAACGAAGCGAGTGCCGCACCGCCCAAGAGGTGTTTGCCATTGGTGAAGAATTGACGGCGAGATTGGAGAGTGTTCATGGTTTTATGTTCAAGGTTCAAGGTTCAAGGTTCAAGGTTTCAGGTTTCAGGTTTCAGGTTTCAGGTTTCAGGTTTCAGGTTTCAGGTTTCAGGTTTCAGGTTTCGATTATTTGGGTGATGGGTATTTTTGGCCTTTTAGGTCGGTCTTTTTTTAGATAGGAGATGAAACCGTCGATGAGGCGATTGTTCTCGATGCAACGGTCGTGTAGCTGCTGGAATTCTTCTTGTGTGATGTAGCTTTCGTCCAAGGCAACGTAGAGTTGCGATCGCACTTCGCCGCACGAACCTTTCGCGGTTGAAAGAAACTGAATGAACTCTCTGTTGCCACCACGTTCAAAGCCCTCGGCTATATTCGAGGTGATCGAAATTGCCGTGCGTCGTATCTGATCCTTCAGTGCAAGATCCCTGGCGAACTCGCCGCGTCGCGAGAAACGATAGACAGCTTGCGTCAGCTCTCGTCCCTTCTGCCACGCTTGGATGTCCTCGAATCGTTCAATCGTAGCCATGCAATCACATAATTTTGAGATTTGAGATTTGAGATTTGAGATTTGAGATTTGAGATTTGAGATCTGAGATCTGAGATCTGAGATCTGAGATCTGAGAATTGAGAATTGAGAATTGAGAATTGAGAATTGAGAATTGAACCTGACACTACTTATTTAACGCTTCGTCCAGATTAATGACTTCGTTGCAGATCATCGTCCACGTCGCGAGTTCGGTCACATCGAGCTTATCGTCGGCCTTCGATTCACCAACGGCAATCAACGCCTTGGCTTCATCCGGTCTTGATTGGTAGTAGGCGAGAAACGCTTCCTTATCTTCCAAGATAATGGCTTGCTCTCGCTCGTTCATCGGACGACCGAGCACGTGTTGGAAAATGTAGTCGATCGTCTTGGCAGTATCACCGCTGCTCGCTTTCAACGCGTTCTCCGCGAGGTGACGAGCAGCTTCAAAGAATTGCGGATCGTTCAGTGTGACTAGTGCCTGGAGCGGTGTGTTGGTCCGCTCGCGGCGGACGGTGCATACCTCGCGGCTGGGAGCGTTGAACGCATCGAGATTGGGGGGCGGTGCCATGCGCTTCCAGAACGTGTAGAGCGTGCGGCGGTAGAGATTCTCGCCCGTGTCCTGCACATAGTTACGCGTATCGCCGCCGGGCAGCCCGACGACGTCCCAGATTCCTTCCGGCTGATAGGGCCTGGTGCCCGCACCGTACATCTTCGGCGACAGCAAACCGCTCACCGCCAACACCTCGTCGCGGACCATTTCGGCATCCATCCGGAATCGAGGGCCGCGTGAGAGCAGAGTATTGCTGCGATCCTGTTCAAGCTTCTCTGGCGTCGTGATCGCGGCTTGTCGGTACGTCGCGCTGGTCAACATGAGCTTGAACATTCGCTTCACATCCCAGCCACTTTCACGGAACTCGACCGCCAGCCAGTCGAGCAGCTCCGGATGGCTCGGCATCGTCCCCATCACACCGAAATCTTCCGGCGTCGTGACGATGCCTTGTCCGAACACTTCGCTCCAGAACCGATTCACCGTCACACGAGCGGTCAGCGGATTGGCAGGATCGACCAGCCATTGAGCTAAGCCTAGTCGGTTGTTCGGCGCACCCTCGGGCATGGGATGCATGGCGGCGGGCGTGGCGGCGTTCACCGGCTCACCGACCTTGTCATATTCACCACGCATGAGAATATTAGCCATCGCCGGCGAATCCTTTCGCTCTTCCTGAATGTGCGTGACCGGGCTGCGAGCGCGAATCGTTTCACGCTCCGCTTCCAGATCGACGACGGCTTTGTTCAGCACCGGATATTCCGTGTCGCGAGTGGCCAGATAGTGATCGTACAGCGCGGTCTGTTGTTCCGGCGTGCGCTGCTCCGAAGCAATGGCCAGGATCGACCGCAGCGGGGCGAGATCGGCGATCGACTGGACCTCAGTAGCGCCAATCGCGCGACCATAGACTCGTACATCTTGAATGGCACCGCCATCGAACACTTGCGTGTCGCTGCGTTGGCCAATGCGCAGCGATGTGCTGGTCCGAATCGACGCGTCCGGCTTGAGCGTGTTGTTCTCGACCTTGAGCGGCTCTTCCTTGCCATCGACATAGATTTTGATCCCCTCCGGCTTGCCGGAACCATCATAGGTCGCGAAGACATTTTGCCACTGGCCGGGATTGAGGACGGCGTTGTTGGTCACAACTTTGAGCGCGTTGCCCGGCCAGGAATCGACGAGGTGTACCGCGAGTGAACGTCCCTGTTGCCACAGATCCCAGCCGCGATAATCGGCCTTCTCGTCCATCCGGGCGATGATGCCGCCGCTTTTGCTATCGCTTCCCGCCTTGATCCAGGCACCGTAGCTGAAACTCTGATTTCTTTCGAAGTCGCCGAGCGCGCCCAGATCGAACGTACCGCCAAGTTTCATTACCGGGGCCGAGCCAAGTTTTCCATCGGGGGTCCAAGTGACTTCACCGGTCGACTTGAAGTTTTCAGCGCTGTTGCAGGCGTTGGCCACTTCGTTGCCGGTGCCTTCATCGAGCGGCACGTGAACGACGAGCCCTTCGATCGGCAAGGCGTCGTCGAGCGATTCAATATTCGCGGAAGCCAGCCATTTTTCGAAGTCGCCGCGCGCATTCTGTTTACGCTCGTCGCGTTTTGCCGTCGCAGCCGCGATTTCGGCGGGCAGAGCGTTCCAGCGCGGACGGTCAGCCTCCGAGGGAACTTGCAGCACGGCGCTGCGTCCATCCTTGACGTTGCCATCTTTCGCGGGCTGTGTCGTATTGCGGAAGAAAGCGGCGAGCGAATAGTAGTCTCGTTGCGTGAACGGATCGAACTTGTGGTCGTGACACTGGCCACAGTTTGTCGTTAGCCCGAGATACACCCAGCCGAACGTCTGCACTCGGTCGACCGCATAGTTCGCCAAGTTTTCTTCATCGATCGTGCCGCCTTCGTTGGTCGTCATGTTACAGCGTTGGAAACCAGTGGCAATTAGCTGGTCCATCGTTGGATTGGGCAGCAGGTCGCCGGCGATTTGCTCGACGGTGAATTGGTCGAAGGGCTGATTTGCATTGAAGGCGCGGATCACCCAGTCGCGATAGGGCCACATCTCGCGATAGTTGTCGAAGTGCATGCCGTGCGTATCGGCATACCGCGCCGCATCGAGCCAGTAACGGGCGCGATGCTCGCCCCACGCCGACGTTTTCATCAGCCGGTCGATCCAGTCGGACAACGCGTCGTCTTGACGCTGGTTGAAGTCGCTTACGAAGGCGGCCACATCTTCGGGCGACGGCGGAAGGCCCGTGATGTCGAGATGCAATCTGCGAAACAGCGTGTGGGCATCGGCTGGGGGTGCCGGTGACAAGCCGTTCGCTTCCAGCTTTGCCAGCACAAATCGGTCGATGACGTTCTTGACCCACGCTTCATTCTTTACCGTCGGCGGCTCAGGTTTTCGCGGAGCGATGAACGACCAATGAGCCTGATAATCGGCACCCGTCGCGATCCATTGCTTGAGCAACTTCTTCTGTGCATCGGTCAGTTGTTTCTTGGTCTCGGGTGGCGGCATCACGAGTTCTGGGTCGCTGTCGTGAATTCGCTCGATCAATGAACTTTCGTCCGGTTTGCCTGGCGTGATGGCATCGAATTCAATGGCCGCATCTCGCTGATCGAGCCGCAGATCTGCCTTACGCGCCGCGCTGTCGGCTCCGTGACAGGCGAAACAGTTCTCCGCCAGAATCGGACGAATGTCTCGGTTGTATTCCAGCGGCTGATCGGCTCGTGCGCGTGAACCAAAAAGGGCGAGTGTCGACGACATCACGAACACAGCCACAAGGGGACAAGCTCGATCAAGTCTTGAATGCAGGGTCGTTGTCAAAGGAATCGCTCCATCGGGCGAAAGGCAGGGATGGTGTGAACAGAGTCGCATGGGGTGGGCTCTAGAAGGAAATCGCCCGGCTCCATTTCAGTCGTAAACAGGTGGGGACCGCTAACTCGGTCAACAGGGTAGGGACGGAACGCGTTCCGCCATCGTTGACCACCGGTTATATTGTCCACCATTCGGCCCCGATTGTCCACTATTCCTCGTGTGGACATCTCCCTATGTGGACATCGGAGACCGAACTCCCGCCAACGTGTTACAATCAGTGCCGCAGCATGTTCCACCATTCGATGTCACGAAGGAGCGATTGACATGACCGAGACCAACGACAGCGCGCTGGCGGCAATGCGGAACCTTTCCCCACGGCGCAATACGACGGCAGCCCATAACGTCGATCAGCTTGTGGCGGAACAACTCGGACATTTCGGGATCGATCCGGCGACCGATCACGGACGCGCGCTGGCCAGCGTTGCCCACCGATTGTACGAAGCCGGTGCCGATGCGGAATCGCTATGGCGTTTGACGCAGCAGTCCATCGGTGGCCTCGACCGCTCCGACCGGATTGCTTACTTCAACGCCAAAAAGTTTCTCTCGTTTCAAACGGCGAAGCTGCTCGACATGCTGCAGAACCCGTTTCGTCGCAGCTATCAGTCGCTGGAGTTGAATTACCAAACACAGTCGGCCAAGGGACCGTACGCGGTGTTCGATAATGTCACTGCAATATTTTCTGCTACGCCAGTCATCGCTCGCACCGCGACCTACGTCTACGCTTGTGCCGAATGGATCGAAGACGCCTTTCAAGGCAAAGAGTTGCTGTTGGAGATCTATTCGCGGCTGCTCAACCCAACGTCCGTGTCGCTGGCCAATTTCATCGTCGACATCGAGGCCGGTCCTTACGCCACCGAATACTTTGCCTGGAACTTCAACAGCGGGATGGCGGCTATCGACGGAGTCTTGTCCCATGTCCTGGGACGCGATGACGTCTTGATCAGCAGTCGCCACATCTACGGCGGTGCTCATCAGTTGATTCACGATTGGTACGCCAAACCATCGAACCTGAGTGTCGGCGTCGAGACGTTTTCCGGGTACGGTGCGAGCGCTTTCGAAGCTTGCTGGCAACGCACTTCGCAGAAGTACGCCGATCGCTTCGCCGAGGGGCGCAAGGCGTACGTGTATATCGAGTCGCCCTGCAACCCACACGGCTACACACTCGATGTCCCCGGGATCTGCCGCGCGGCACATGCCAACGGGCTGCGCGTGATTTTGGACGCCACGGTCGGCACGCCGTTTTTGATCCAACCACTGCAACGTGACGATCCGGTCGAACGGCCCGATTTCGTGATCCACAGCTACACCAAGGATCTGTCCGGGACAGGTTCGACGATTGCCGGAGTGGTCATCGGCCGCAACCACGACATGTTCGTTCCCAAAGGTCAAACCTCCGGGGGCGTGGCGTGGAACGAAACGATGTTCTGGAATGTCTATTACGTGAAGGGAGCATTCCTGAATGCCGATCAAGCCTTCGAGGTAATCCAAGGCATGCGGACCCTGGGCGTACGCATGTTGAACAAGTGCATCAATACCGAGATCCTCGCCCGCTTTTTCGACTCGCATCCCAGCATTCGCGTGCATTGCAATGCGTTGCCTGATAACGAGAATTCGCCGCTGCGGGAGAAGCTGTTGTTTCTCGGCCTGCCGGCTCCGCTGTTCACGATCGATATCGAAGGCGTCCCGCGAGACATCTTCCAACGGTTTTTCGACTCGTTGGAGCCCACGTTCGCGCACATGATCAGCCTCGGCCAATCAAACACGATCGTCAGTTGTCCGGCTTTGACGACGCATTCCGAGCTAGACGCAGCGGCATTAGCGGCCAGCGGGATCAGTCCGACCACGATTCGGCTCGCTATCGGCAACGAGGATCCCAAGGACTTGATCGCGCAGTTCATCCAGTCGGCTAGACTGGCCATCGAGCCGCATGTGCCTGGGTTCTGCGACTCGTTTATGATACCTGCGGAAATCGACAAGTTAGTCCACGATTGCTACGTCGACGGACATCGGCGCTATATCGAGTCCAAGGCCTCGATGGCCGAGTACCTCGCTTAATGACAGTAGTTCCAAGTTCGTGGCGGACGCTGCCAGCGTCTGTCAACAAATCCCAACCGAGCGATAGCTCGCATTGGCTGCGGCCCAGCCTACTTACTTACCAGTTTCCGGTAACTACGTGGAAACTGGCTTCTTCGGAAACGGACTCGATGCCTAGCGAGACATTCGGAGCTTGCCGTACAACTGCGATGTACGAGCGGGGACGCATGTCGTCCAGTTTGAGGTTGCCGATATTCCGCAGCCCGCGTTCCAGGATACTCGTGGCCGTCGTAGGTTCCGGCAGGCCGCGATCGATTTCCTGCCAATATGAGTACGAATCCCCAAAGATCGCGGAAGCATTCTCGACTTGGTTGGGATCGAAGCCGATCGGAAACTCTGGCCGTTCGGCGGCAAACAGCTTGTTCCAGTTGTCCGGGAATTCCTTCGCATCGATCGTGTGAAGTTGCACGGAACTTCCAGCAGGCAACTCCCCACAGGCAAACGAGCGGCCATCCGTCGATCGAATCAGCAGTTGCTCGATGTCGACACCCAATCGATTCGTAACTCGCGGCGTCGTCGATCCGCCGCCTGCTTCATCGACATCGATACCCAGGCTGGTCTCTCTAGATTCGACCACGATCACTTGCGACGTCGAACGAGAATTCAGATAACCCTGCGTCAGACGTTGCTCGCCGTTCCAACGCAGTCGCCTTCCCATATCTTTCGGCTGCCCGTAGCGTCCTGTCGGTCGGTGATCGATGGGATAGACAGCCGCATCGAGAGGAAACGACATACCTGCCGATGGTGCCAGCCCTGCGTAGTAAGATTGCCGAGACCACGAAACGGTACGTCCGTTCGTCTGGTCGATGCTGGTCAGGCTGCGTGCCCGCAGACGGACGCCAAGCCCATCGCTAACGAGTGCGTAACTAAACAAGGCAAACGTGATCACGCCGGCGCCCAGCGGGACCGTTAGCAGCAAGAGGAACAGCTTTCGCCGCTGCTGCAAAAAGAAATAGTTGACGGGGCCAATCACGACCACGAAGAGCGAGATCAGTACCAAGAACGAGGTGACCGGAGCGTCGCCGACACCTGGAATCAGCAAGTTCCAATACTGTGGGTTCTCGCGATGGAATGACAGACCGTGTCGCTGATACCACATCCAGTCTTGGTTGTTCAGCGTGTTGAACAGCCAACACCAATCTTCCCGCTTACCCGGAAAAGGATTTGCCTCCGCAAACGCCACGAGATGTCCCTGATCGACGTTTCGAATCAGGAATGGCTTGGCGTTGTCCGGTTTCCCAGGAGGTGTCGTGTTGTTAGGTTTCGTGGCCGGAACCATTGGTTGCGAGTAGAGCGAGTTATTGTTCCAATCGACACCGCGAGTCGCATGGATCTCGCTGGCATATTCCGCAGTTCGCGGTGTCATCCAGCCTCGGTCGCTCAGCTCACTGCTTGAAACTCCCGCGTCTGCGGAATCACCCGAACTCAGCGCAAAGAGATGTTCCAATTCCCGGATGTCGCGAAAGTCTTCACCTACGTCGTAAACACACAGCGTGGTCCCGGTCGACAACCACGTGCGGAGTGCTTCCCAGGTCGCTGGCTTCTGACTGAGCGATCGCAGATCCGACAACGATATAAACATGAGGTCGATTGAAGTGAGCTGCACCCATTCGGTCGGCAATCGATCGGGATGGATGTAATCGATCCTGTTGAAATAGCGGGCCAACTGCAGCAGTCCACGGTCGTCGATGTCCTCCGCTGGATCGAGGCCAGCAATCGACATGTTGCTGGCGTTATACGGTGTCACGAATAGCGAGGCCAAAGGCCGAATGTCGGGCAAGCGTTCGGGCTTCTTGTCTTTCTTAGTGTTCGGTGTCGTAAGAGGGGCAGCGTAGGCAAGTCGGTCGCTCGCCGGTGTATCCGAATCGATGAACAAGATCGTCGGCGCCGCCTCGCTCCACCCGGAGAACGCATTCCAGGACATCCCTACCGCGCCCGAAAGATCATCGCGCCGCCGCCCGTCCTCGTAGGTTTCGATCTGGATCGAAGCAATTGCTTCGTATTGTGGTAAGGCGATGGTCTTCTTGCCGACGGTCTGGCCTTGTTCCAACGTGATGGAGGTGCTGACTCGGGACATTGCGATGCCCCATTGCTGCGTGAATGGATGAAGTGTTACATCCAAAGTTCGATCCGCAGGAGCAGCGCCTCCGCCTAGCGGCGATATCGAGATGGTTGTCGGGCGGTATCCATTGCCATCCACCCACTCCGTGTTGAGCTCCAACTTCAATCCGGTCGTCACCTTTCTTCCAGCCAACGGCAAGCTCACGACCGAACCGGAGCCGGCGTGAAGGTCCGTCGCCAGCGCGGTTGCCACGCAGAGAGCCGCGATGATCCAAATTCGCATCATCACTCGGGATCCTCTGGCGGAGTAATGAGCTGCGGCGGAGGCGAGGCGTTGGCGAAAGGCGAGGCTGCCACTCGCCGATTCGTGAACCTGCTGCCCGGCAGTGTCAGCAACCAGGCGATGGCGAACAGCACGGCATGCACGATCAACGCCAACAACACGCTGGAACCCGCGATCGCCACGACAATGGCCCACTGATGCCCGCGCGTGGCCATAGCGACCACATAAAAAAAGATGGCGCTGGCGGTTGTGAGGATCAGCAGATGTCGAAGCGAGAACCGTGGGATAAGCATGGCCTGATTCTCGCAAAGGCCACTCGGTTTGCAAGTAGAAGCGGCACGGATGCTGCGGAGCGATCCGGGCACGGGGCTCCCAATTGTGGCTCTCGGCGTGATAGACTAGGACCGTCACCTGATCGTGGTGGCAATTCGGCTTCGCTTCACTGATCTTTGGGACGCCCTGATGAAATCTTCGAGACAATTTCTAACGGCCTGCGGCTTCGGGTTGGCCGCACTAGTTCTCAGCACACAATCCGAAGTACATGCCCAGGCAGTCGCACAATACCCTTTATCCATTGCCGTTTCCGATTCGACGATCATGCTTGCCGATCGCGACTTTCACGGCGTGTGGAAGCTCGAAGGCGGCGAACTGTCAGCCTACTTCACAGGCTCCAAAACATTTCGGACTCCACTAAATGCCATTCGTTGCGTCGAATTCGATTCCGATGGCAAGCTGCTGGCGGGAGACAGCGCGACGCGAGAAGTCTATCGCTTCGACGACGATGGCAAGCCCGTTCCGTTGACGAATGGCGGCATTGGCATCGCGATGGATATCGCCGTGAACAAAGCTGGCGACCTATTCGTCTCGGACCTTGAGATCCACCGGATCATGAAGGTCCCCAAGGCCGGTGGCAAACCCGAAGAAGTTACCGAGATCTCTGGGTGTCGTGGTCTGTTCGTCGACAAGGAAGATCACTTGTGGGTGGTCTCGACCACGAACGATCAACTCTACCGCATATCGCCCGATGGCAAATCGGAGACGATCGTCGCTGGCCGTGCATTCGAGTTCCCACACACGGTGGTCGTCGATGACGATCTGACCGCTTACGTCTGTGATGGCTACGCAAAAACCATCTGGAAGATTACGAGGGGCGGTAAGCCAGAAGCTTGGGTTAAAGGCGAGCCCTTGGTGAATCCCGTCGGCATGGCAATTCAAGGCGATACGATCTACGTCGTCGATCCGCGGGCGGTGGCGGTGTTTGCGATCGATCGTGAGGGCAAACTGAAGACGACTCCCTTGAAACCCGCCGGTCCGGAAAAAGCTGCGCCATAAGAAAGTGCCTGTCCGCATGTCTGCAGACGACCGAATTCGGTGGAACGAGAAGTACCAGCTCGGCGAGCATCCTTCCCTCGAGCCATCCTGCTTGTTGACTGCCTTGGCTTCGTTCCTACCAAGCTCAGGCCGCGCCCTTGATCTGGCCGGAGGAACTGGCAGGCACGCGATCTGGCTGGCACGGCGAGGCCTCGATGTGTGCCTTGCCGACGTGTCGGACGTCGCACTTCAGCTCGCTGCGACTCGCGCGGCAGAAGCCGGTGTGACCATCGAAACGCAGCGAATCGACTTCGACGTCGATCCCTTCCCGCGAGGATCATGGGACTTGATCGTTTCCGTTCACTTTCTATTGCGACCACTGTTTGAGATCTTCCCGGCTGCCTTAGCTCCCGGTGGCACTCTCGTCTGCATCCATCCGACGCGAACGAACCTGCAACGGCATGCAAAACCTCCCGAACGGTTTCTGCTCGAAGACGGTGAGCTGCCGGGACTCGTCAAGGATCTCGAGATCGTTCACTACGAAGAAGGTTGGCTCGCCGAGGGACGACATGAAGCGGTCCTGGTCGCCCGAGTCGTGTAAACTGCTGAAGTCTCCGCCGAATTCGAAAGTTTAAGCACGATCGGCATTGCCTGCGATTACTGGGATAGAGAATCTCACGATGAAGCTGATTAAAGTCGCCTCGGGCGTGCTGAACCAAACGCCTCTTGATTGGGAAGGCAACAAGCATCGAATTCTGACGGCTATCGAAGCCGCCCGCGAGCAAGGCGTCTCGGTGCTTTGTCTTCCGGAACTTTGCATCACCGGGTATGGCTGCGAGGATGCTTTCTTTTCCGGCGACGTCCTGCGGCTTGCGAAAGAAGTCTTAATCGAAATCGCGCCGGCGACTCGCGGCATGATCGTTTCCGTCGGACTTCCGCTCGCCAGTCGCGGTGCCTTGTATAACGTCGCTTGCCTCTTAGCGGATGGCCAGATCGCAGGCTTCGTTGGCAAGCGGCACTTGGCCGGAACCGGTATCCATTACGAACCACGTTGGTTCCAACGCTGGCCACAAGACGCTCGGGTCGAAGTCGAACTAGCCGGACACAACTATCCGTTTGGCGATCTCGTCTTCAACTGTGGTGGAGTCGTCATCGGCTTCGAGATCTGCGAAGACGCGTGGGTTGCGGATCGCGTTGGACACGAACTCGTGCAACGCGGCGTCGACATGATCTTGAACCCCAGTGCCAGTCATTTCGCCTTCGCCAAGCATCGCATTCGCGAGCGGTTTGTCCTGGAAGGTTCGCGAGCGTTCGGCGTTGTTTACGTGTACTCGAATCTGGTCGGAAACGAAGCTGGGCGTGCGATCTATGACGGAGGCGCGATGATTGCCAGCGAAGGCCGCATGCTGGCACAGGGACCGCGATTAACCTACGCCGAGTCGCACATCACCGCCGTCACGGTCGATGTCGAAGCGGCTCGCATGAGTCGCGCTCACGATGATAGCTATAAACCGGATTTCAATGACCGCGATGTGATTGCCGTGCCGTTTCTTTTCCCCGAATGTCGACCAGAAATTGCTACCGCGCAACCTGCGGCGTGGGAGCAGAGTCAGCATTTGAAGGAAGAAGAGTTCGCTCGCGCTGTCGCGTTGGGTTTGTTCGACTACCTGCGCAAGAGTCGTTCACGCGGTTTCATCGTGTCGCTGAGCGGCGGTGCCGACTCCGCCGCCGTGGCAATACTCTCGGCACTTTCGATCGAGCTTGGCGCAGCCGAACTTGGCTTTGATTCCATCAAGGCTCGCCTGTCGTACATCCCGGCAATTGATGATGCAAGAACCGCGCGAGAGCTCGTCAACCTGCTACTGACGTCAGTCTATCAAAGCACGCGAAACAGTTCCTCGACCACACGCGACGCGGCCAGCGCGGTTGCCCAATCGGTTGGCTCGCAGTTCCTGGAATTCGATGTCGATAACATGGTGCAGAGCTATATCAACATCGTGTCGAATTCGCTGGGGCGTGAGCTGACATGGCAGCAAGATGATTTAGCACTTCAGAACATCCAGGCTCGCGCGCGTGCTCCTGGTGTGTGGCTACTTGCCAATCTGCGTGGTGCGTTGCTGTTGGCGACGAGCAATCGGAGCGAAGCGGCCGTCGGATATGCGACGATGGATGGCGACACCTGCGGCGGCCTGTCGCCGATCGCAGGAATCGATAAAGCCTTCTTGCGAAAGTGGTTGCGGTGGATGGAGTCGGACGGCTTGACCGATTTCGCGCCGATGCCGGCCTTAGCCGCCGTTAACGCTCAGCAACCAACCGCCGAACTGCGACCGCCCGGAGCAAAACAAACCGACGAAGAGGACTTGATGCCCTACGAAGTCCTGGACCAGATCGAGCGAGCCGCGATCCGCGACAAGTTAGGACCGCGAGAGGTGTATCAAGTTCTGAAGGCCACTCGCGCCGAGCAGTCGGACGAACAATTGCTCGCCTGGCTCGAGCGGTTCTTCCGTCTGTGGAGTCGCAATCAGTGGAAACGCGAGCGCTACGCTCCGTCCTTTCATCTGGACGACGAGAACCTCGATCCGAAGACTTGGTGTCGCTTCCCAATTTTGTCCGGTTCCTACGAACGGGAACTGCGCGAATTGAGGACGATAGTTTCTCCGCAGGAGCCGTCGGCGCTAGCTGCGGGCCTTACGCAGAAATAGGCCAGCAACAAAGTTCCGACGCGAACTCATTATGAAGTTTCGCAATCTCAGGCCCAGTGGGACGATGGATAATAGCCCTGGGCTTCGGCCTTGACATTACCCACGTCTTTCGCCGTTTGCAAAGTACTTGTCGTCGTGAGACATCCAGCATCACAGTCCGAAGGACTATAACAACATAGCCCAGGGTCGCGCAGCGCACCCGGGGATTCAACGAACAAAAACACCCAGGAAACCCGAAATGGGTCGACAAGGATGACGCTGTGAAACCCCTTCAGGGTTTGAATTCCTTCCGTGGAAGTAACCCAGGGTGCGCTGCGCGACCCTGGGCTAGGTTGTTTAACGGCTTCGCCGTACAAGAAAATGTAACCATCCTATCGTTGGGCCATGTAGATATGTGGGTAATGACAAGGGCTTCAGCCCAGGGAATTGTGCGGTGAAACGTTTTAAGCCCCGAAGGTGGCGACACCGTAGCACATGTTCCGTTATGTCGCCACCTTCGGGACTTCGGAGAATTAACTGCCGAATCCCCGGCATGAATGCCGGGGCTATTATTAGCCATCGCTTCGCGACCGTCGAACCAACGCAAACTTAAAGCAACGCGCTCGGCTCACTCTTTCTTTTCTTCCGTCGCCTTGCGAAACAGATTGAAGAGCGGAAGCTCGAGTTTCAGCTTCTCTTCCGGCGCGCGTTGCATATCTAATTCCGCGTGCATCACCATGCGATTTCCCAGCTTCGTGAGATCGAGGTCGAGACCTCGGAACCAAGTCAGTACTGGTGCTCTATAGTCCGCAGGGATCGGTTGACCAGCGATCGGCCATTTCGTGGAACGCCACGTCGGCAACTCATCGCCGTGGTCCGTCAATTCGTACGTTCCTTCGAGCGAGCATACGAGTCGCGCGTTCAACAACTTTTCTGTCGTCCGCAGCGCTTCGGCAGGCGGAACACGCAGTTGCTGCGACATCGCTTGCAATAGCTTGGCGTTGCCAACCGACGTCTGCGTCGCTCGCTCATAACTGAGGTAGTTGAGCCAGCTCGAAAGATGCGATTGCGACACGTCGCCAATATGCGCACGAATCTGTGCCGGGTTCTCCGTCGGTTCGATGTGCAGGCCTGCGATCGTGCGATCGAGTACGTCGCGATGGAACGACAAAACCGAGAAACCATCGCCTTGCCAGCGCCAGCCGCCAAGAAGCAGCCGAGAAAAACCATGCGGATCGGGCTGGCCACCCCCAAGTCCAAATGGCAACCAATCGAGAAAGCCCAGTTGTGGCCAAGCTCCCAAGTACCCTGGCGTTTCGCGCAGCAGACGCAGCATTTCCAGGCCGCCAGTTGGTTGGAGATTGGTATTCGGCGGGACGTCGCGGACACCCAAGAATAAGTGGTGCGGAACAACGCTCGGAGCGAACGAGCCACCACGCAACGAAGCTTGCACCGAGATCAACTCGTCTGGCGGAGCCACGATCCTGACATCGGTCGGTGGTCCGATCATCGACATTAACCAACCATACTTCTCCTCCGCCAAAGGCGAGATGTTGGCATCGACGACGATCCGCTCGACGTTGCTGTCGCCGAGAGCATAGCGTTTGATGCCCACCATCAACGGGTCCATCTGCCGCCACTTCTCCTGGTAGTAGAGGGCTCGCGCCGAATAATGCTCGGATTCACTCGCCGTGACACCACGCAGTTCGACATCGGGAATCGGCGTGAAACTGCCTTGTGTACCGCGGAGCGAATCGATTACTCGATCGCGTTCGAGAATCGGGCCGCTGCCGTCTACGTTGCGACCGAAGCCAGGTGGCAGCACCGTCGCGTCGATCAGCTGGTCGATCGTGTCCGCTGGCTTGCCCTCGCCAGCGGCGGCGAGTTTCGCGAGCATTACGAGTTGTAGGTTCGTCGAAGCTCGCAAACGCCGAGACAATTCGATTTGATATTGCGGACTGACCAAGCCTCGGAAAAAGGGAGCCGAGAAATACGCGAAGATCGTGTCCTCGCGTTCGGTTGGCATCATCTGCCGTGCGTGCTGAAACTCGGGCAAGTTCCCGAGTGCAGCCTGACCGCGAGATGCGTCCAAAAATCGACGTGCGATCTCACGGGACGTCGTCACGAGATGATAGTCTCCGCTCGCAACGTAGTACGAACGAAGATAGTTGTCCGGAGTCGAGAGGAACGAGACCTTGTCGCCGCCGATGTCGATCGTTTCGAGTGTCGCGGCACGATTCTTGTTTGCCGCGAGTGCGGCGGTTCGTTTCTGCTGGAAGTCAGTTGCCAACGCGGCACTGTTCTTGGCCTGAAACAACATCCCAATGGCAGCACCATCTTGCTCGTACAAATCTCGCCCCACCAATGCGACGTCGGCGATCAGCGTGCCGCCGAACAGCTCCGACAAGGCCGTTTCGTGCAGCACCATTTGTCGCTCCGACTTGGCGTTCAAGCCTGCATCGTGGCCACGCAAAGTTACCATCCGCCCAATGTCACCACCAAACTCTCGCGTCAATCGGCTGAACCATATGTAGTTTGCGAAATTTCCGAAACGGATATAAAAGCACTCTTCTGGAACGTGGAATGCCAGGGGCTCGATGTTTGGAACTTCGCCGATTGGAGGCAGCACTTCGGGGCTCCAGAAGACATCTCCCGGCAGCGGCTGATCCGCCGGAGTCGCGGGTGGCCCGCTGTTCCGCATCGCCTCTCGCATCAGACCGGCACGGAGTTTCTCGGTTCCGGCGAGCAACTCCAGAGTTTGCTGCAACTCGGAAGGCTGCTTGTTCTCTTGCAGGCGACTCAACAGCGGCGGTTCCAGACCGAGTCGATTGCCTAGCATGGCGGTGAGATAAGTGTGAACGAGCGGTGGAAAATCGTTCTCGCTCGCCTGCTGACGTGCCACTGCGTTGTAGTCTCGCCACCACTGCGTCAGTTCTCGATGGAAGATTCGAGGTGCCTGAGAACTCGGCGACAATTCAATCGTTTGTGGCAGCGGTGAATAGACCGTCATTCGTAGCGGCGCATCGCCCGTGAACAGAAACGACACGGTGAGCTCGCGCGAGCCACCTGCATTCACAAGCCCGCCCAGAAGTGAATTCGAGAACGCGGGATAGAAGATCCGTCCGTCCGCTTCTTCAATCCCAAATCGATTGGCTGGGAAGAGATCCGTTTCATCGGCCACTCGGATCGGCACAACGACCGAACCAACCCCAAACGGCGTTCCCGGAATCGCCGTCGCCTGGCGTTGGCCGTACGCGGTGTTTGGAACGAACCAACCAGAAAGAAGCCAAGCTCCAAGCAAGATTAGTGAGGTAAGTCGAGAAGCGCGCATAGCGGAACTTTCGTAAACAAATTGCGGAACACTTTCCTGACGCAAGAATCTTAGTCTTGCAGTCGATTCCTACAAGTCAACCCACGCCTTGTCGAATGCGGGATTCATCAACGCGCGATCTGCTCGCATTCAAATCGTCAACCAACGATCGCGAGCCACGACATTCCAGCGGTCAACAAGTTTTCCATGAGACACGACAAACACCTGCTTGTGCAGCGCCGACGTAGGACAGGTATGACGCGGAATCGCAAACAACTCGTCGCCCGGTTGATACTTGCCGGCGTCAGCGGTTTGAACGACAAGATGCTCTTCGTTCTGCAAGACGAGTTTCGCATCGGGGATATCAGGGAAGACAACTCGTCGATCGGCAGGCGGGTCGGATGCGACGGCTTTGTAACCGAGATCGAAGGTTACACGGTCAGCCGTCGGGCGGCTGATGACTCGCGTCAAAAGCAAAGCGGCAGCCTGAAAGTCGAGATCGGGAAACATCTGTCCATAGCCGACATCGTGAAACGCGCAAGTGCCAGGACTCAACTCGATCGCCGGATCATTGACGGTCGCATAGACAGGAAACTGTCCCGTCCCGCCAGCGACAATGCGAGGCACTGGCCAACCGCGCGCTGCCAACTTATCTCGCAAGCCACTCGCCTGATCCCAACATGCCATCACGGCTTGGCGTCTCTCGTCCAAGTCGGTCTGATGATTCTGGCCGTCGTACAGATGCAAGCCGCCGGGGATCAGTCCTTCGGCATCGACGATCGCTTTGTAGAGTTCGACCGCGTGTTCGCCGACCTCGACGCCCGTGCGATGTTGGCCGGTGTCGAGGTCTAACAACACTTCGATCGTTGTTCCCGCTTGAGACATCGCATTGCTTAACGCTTGAATCGGGGCAGCGTGGTCCGCCGTCACTGACAGGACGACATCGGGGAACTTCTGACGGAACTTGACCGCTCGAGCGATGTTTGGTCCGACGAGATTGTAGGCCAGGAAAACGTCGCGAACGCCCGCACTGGCAAGCATCTCGGCTTCGGCGAAGATGGCGGCCTTGTGCTTGGTCACGCCGCTGGCGAGTTGCATCTCGATGATTTCGCGCATCTTGTGCGTCTTGCAATGCGGCCGCAGTCGCGAGACGTCGCCCGCGATCTCAATCATCTTCGCGATGTTCGATTCGAGGACCTCACGAAAGACGACGATCGCCGGCGTGATGATCTCCGATGTGTCTTCGACGGTGTAGCGTGCATCCATGATTGACTCGGTCTCCGGCGATTTGAAACGCAGCAGCGTTTCGGACAGCGTAAGTGGCCACAAAAAGCACAAAACACACGAAAAAGTGGCGATTGAGAGCAGCAACTAAACCGTCAGATCTTTTTTGTGGATCTTTGTGATTTTCGTGGCAATCCCACACGCGACTTCAACGCTTCGTTTGATAGGTCATTTCGTGGCCGTTGGCGGGAATTGAAACGGTGTACGACTTGCTGTCCGGTGCGACCGACAGCTTGATAAAGTTTCCTTCGCACTCGTCGGCTGCTTTATGGTTGGCAATGAACTCGTCCGCGACATTGTTGACGCTGCCGTCGGGCCGCAGATTCTTGTGAACCTGATAGATCGCCTGTAGCGATTTCGTATCTTGCAGATTCGCAAAAACCTCTGGCAAACAACCCTTCGTAGGTCCATTGTTCATGATCGCGACACGTGGCTTGATTGTCTCCAGCACGACGGGGTTGTTACTGGCGTCGAGTCCGTGGTGAGTGACCTGATAGACATCCACTTCGCCGACGAGATTCTTGGGGCAGACCAGCCGCATTTCTTGATTCCAGGTCAGGTCGCCCGCGTCGTAGAAGCGAAACGCACCGAACTCGATCACGCTGGCCACGCTATTGGCGTTGTCTGATCCGTCGCGATCTTTGGGCCGATGTGCGGCACAGGCTTCTTCGTTCGTCGCGGCACCCGGCACCAACGACTCCGTCGCGAACGTCTGGCGTGCTGCCACGCAGGTGACTTTGATTGGTTGGCCGTCGACGATCTGGCGAACTGACAGCGAGTCGCCCGGATTGATAACGACACGTTTTTTCGCTTTGAATTCGAAGTAATCCTTGCCCGGGTCGTCGGGCATACCCGCGAACACGCCGTTATCGTAAACCGTGCCGATCGGCAATAAAGTCGCGAGCATCGAAGCACCGCCAAAATGATCGCGATGGTAGTGTGTCGTGATCAGATGATCGATTCGTTGCAGCCCGGCGACTTTGGTTGCAACATGGGCGATGCGATTGGGGTCGCGAAGACCGGGATTGCCAGCGTCGATCAGGATCGATTCGTTCGTCGGCGTTACGATCAATGTCGCGGCACCACCTTCGACATCGATCCAGTAAATGTCAAAGCGTCCGTCATCGGAACCGGCATAGGAAAAAGCGGGCAACAGAAGCAGGAACACGGCAAGAATGCGCGTCATCGGTGTATCTCTCTGGATGGTTAATAAGTCCCAGCTGAATTGCCTTCACAGTATCAGCGATTCGCACCCTCAATTCAACGCTCCCGCCGCATCTTCCTACCCCCAATCTTCCTACCTTATTCCGAAAGTAAGGTAGGAAGATTAGGGGTAGGAAAATGGCAGTCGGGATTACTGGAGGCGACCGCGTCCTTCTAAGGGCCAGATGGCTTCGAGCTTATCGCCGCGAAACGCCAGAAAGTTGTCATGCAAGACACAGGTCAAGTCGCTGTAGCCGGGGATGATCTCCAAGCGGTCGCCAATCTTGAGATCTTGCGCGGAGGGATCGAGCGTCAGCGTACCATGCTCGGCGGACAGCGATTTAACATGGATGTCATCGCGGCCGCAGACCAGCGGCTTATGCACCCAGCCGTCCATTGTCTTGCGACCGGCATCGATGATCGCTCGGTCAGGAGCCGGGCGACTGACGATCGTTGTCAGGACGGTCAGTGCATACTTCCAATCGGAAATGTTGCAACCGTAGCGATAGAAGGCGTCCATAAACATTCCGCCGCCCGCTTGCATTTCGGTAATCCCCGGCGCACCAACGGAGTACTTGAACGAACCGGTGCCGCCGCACGAAACGATCCCGCAAGGCAAACCGGCTTGGCGAATCTGGTCGGCAGTATCCGTCAACACTTTCAACGCGGCCAAAATCGCCGCTGCCTTTTCGTCGCCGTCTTCCATCGTCAACAAGTGGCCTTCGTATCCCATGATGCCGGCCAGCGTCAGCCCCGGCAGTTCATGGATCTGGCGTGCAAGTTCAACGGCAGGCCCGCCCGCCGCCACGCCGACTCGTCCCAAGCCGATGTCCACTTCAGCAATCACGCGCAGCGAGAGTCCCGCCGCCGACATCGCTGTGCTGAACGCCAGGGCTTGGTCGAGGTGATCGACACACACGACGGGATCGGCGATGCGTCGCAAGTCGACCAATCGGGCCACTTTCTTCGGACCAACGATCAGATTAGCGATCAACGTATCGTTGACACCGCCTTGAGCCATCACTTCGGCTTCGCCCAGCTTGGCACAGGTGACGCCGATGGCACCGGCGGCGATCAGCTTCTTCGCCAACAGAGGAGACTTGTGACACTTCGAATGCGGCCGCCAATCGATGCCATGTTCGCGACAGGCGTCCGACATGGCGGCGATGTTTGCTTCGAGTGCATCCAAATCAACGCACAGCGACGGTGTATCGAGATCGGCCTTGGTGCATCCAAGGTGAGGCAAGGTCATGGCATCGCGGCTGGTAGCCGCCTCCGGGCGATGAACGGGAAGATGGTCAATGCAGGCGAGGCTATTTTACCTCTTCGCCGACCATTCGATAGATAGCCAGATGTTTGCCGTCGGGGCCGATGAACTCGCTGATCTCGAATTTGCCCTCAACCGAGACCGGGCGGACGGTGAACGAGGCGGATTTCCCTGGCGCCATCTCGACCAGAATGCAATCGTACAAAGCCGCACCGGGACCGAAGCAGCATTCCATGTTGTCGCGTACGAGTACGAACTGCTTGATGCCCTTTTGCTGGAAGCTGGGCAGTATGTAGCCGCGAATCTTGACGGGACTGTCGGCGAGTTTCTCGATCTTCTCGGTCAGCATCTCGCGTTTGAAAGGTGCGCCCTTCTCGATTTCAAACTTGATGTCATCGAAAGTGAGGTCTTGGAGCTTGACGTCATCGGCGGCCTGGGCATTGTGCGAGCAAAACGCAACTAGCACCACGGCGAAATAAATGGAAGTCTTCGTCCAACCGTAATTCATCGCAGGTGCTTCGCTTTCAGTTGATAGTAGACGCCATTGACACCCGACACAGGCTTTAACGACGTGTCGACTTTCAATTCGCCGGCCAGTTTGCGTTTACGCATGTCATAGGCAGTCTGCAGCGGCTCTTCTAGCGTGACTTCGATCATGTCCGTCAATTTCGGCTGACCACCGAAACAACAGGTGCCTAGATCGGGCACGAGGACAAATCGTTTGATGTTGTACTGCTGACCGTCCGGGTAAAGATACCCTTTGACAAAGATCTTTTTGCCGTTCAACTCCAATGCGTGAGGCGGCACCGGCATCCGAAAGTCGTCCTTATCCGGTTGGAGTTCAGCAAAGGAGATTCGCAGGTAACCGTCGGGCACTTCCGTCGCGTAGACATAAGAGTGTCTCGCGACACCGCCAATGAAGAGACAGGCACCGAGAATCGCTCCGCCAAGGGCGAGCGTCCTCCCCGTCAGTTCGTTGGGATAACGCACGACACTGCGATATCCGGCGATCCCGAGGATGGCGGCGACGATTGCCAAGATTAGCAAGGGAGCGGCATACAATCCCAGTATGGACAGCAGACCAAGGACGAACGAGGCGACCGCGGACTTGCTTATCGCGCGATACGGCTCGAAGCCCTCTTCTCTCACTGAATCAACAGTTGCTGCTTCGCTTCGCATATCAGTTCCCTAAACGCAATGTAAACGATCAGTTCTCGAACCGAAAAGTCTACGTTGCGACTTCCGCGAGGGTTCAACTCTCTGCGGGTGCTGCCGCACCTTTGGAGCCGCCAAACGGAAAGAACGTGTTCGCTCGCTTGACTGCCGCCGGATCGATCTTTTCGAGTTCTTTGATCTGCTCCGCAGCCGCCGGATCGGGACAAGCTCGCAGGTAGTTAATCACGGGAACACGAACCCAGCTGGATTTTTCATCCGCTTCCTTAAACAACTGAACGAGGCGCGGCATCGAGTCCCAGTCTTCCCAACGGGCCAGATCGGGAATCACCAGATCGGCGAGCTGTGGTCGGTCCAGCATGTATCGCAGCCCTTCGAGAATCCGCTTTTTGGGAACCACATCGGTCTCGCTGCCGTGGAATCGGAGAGCCATGATCGCCGCATAGGTATCCGCATACTCAGCCTTGTCGTTCTTCAGAAACAATTCCTCGACCAACGGCATCCCTTCGCCGCCCTTGAGCGTGAGGTAGCAGCCGATCATCGCATCGAGCCCGGCTTTCGCCTTGCGATCGTCGGAGCGGAGCATCGTTTCGAGCAAGGGCAGATCCTTCTCGGTGCCACACACGCCAAGCATCGTCAGATACAGACGTCGCCGACTGGCGGGGATGTCACCGTCTTGAATCCATTCAAGCAACTTGGCGTGATCCATATCTGGCTTGAGGGCAATCACGGTTGCGTACGGAGCTTTCGCGAATTCGTCGTAAGCATCACGAGCCAACATCTCGTCGTCGTCTTCCAGATGCTTCTGGAAGAACTTCAGGCGTACGGCACCGTCCTTCGGCAAAGCGAGCAATTCCGGAATGTACTTGCGAGCGCGATCGGTCAACTGTAACGGCGTGGACCACATGATCTTCGGAGGATCAACTCCCATGATCAGGAAGGGCTTACCCAACTGTCCATCACCGAAGTAGATGGTTTCGATCGTAGGCGTTTCAAGCAGAAAGTTGCCGCCCTTCACGATCTGAACGATCTGAAACGTCGCCTTCGGAGTTTCGCGGCTGGCGACATCTCCACCCGCTTCGCTCTTCGTCGGCAGCTTGACCAGTTCGCCAATGACGACCGCGTCCATCGAGTCGATCTCTTCGGTAAACGTCTGCGACACGGCAGCACAGAACGGACAGGCTTCCAAGTTTGAAACGGACGCGACGGATACAAGTGCGAAAGACAGCAGGCTAGATATCGCCAAGCGAATCATGGCTTCATTCCTTGTCAGGGGTGGGTGTTGGTAGCAGAGGCTTCCGGCCACCGTTTACTAACTGCGGGCGTGGTGGCTGGAAACTATCATCTCACGATCCTAGCGACTTTGCCACATCGGTTCGATAGGCGGACATCGCAGGGAGGAAACCGACCGAGATTGCCAACAGCAACAACGCGGGAATCAGCAGCATTTCGGGCGGTACACTCCCTATTATGGGCCCTAAACCAAAAAGCTCAAGGTTCTCGATCGGTGGAGCAAAGCTGGTAAAGCCGATCGGAACCCCCGTTCGCTGTTCGACAGCATCGCTCACGACAGGCAGCGCCATCAGCAAATGAGCACCAATCCAGCCAATCATACCGCCGCCGACCGACAGCAAGATCGACTCGAACAAGATCACGGCCATCACGGTTCCACGACTCGCACCGAGGGCTCGCATGACAGCAATCTCGTGCTTGCGGTCGCTCATCGAGTTGTAAATGCTGACCAGGATGCTGATCCCCGAGACGAAACAGACGAGTGCTGTGATGCCCAAGAGCGCCGCCTGAATCGGTGCGACGATGAAGGAAAACAAATTCGTGATTTCGCGAATCGGCAAGACACATTGCGCCACCGGACCTTCGTTAATGGTGGTGGGCAGTCCCACCGCAATCATCGGGTTCACGGTGCGGAGCAAGATGGCAGTGACTTCGCGTTGCTCGACGGGCAACGGTTCGCTTGGTGCGTTGTCGGGAGCGTGGTCGTGGTCGTGAGTTTCTGCGGGTTTGACGAATCCTCCGGCGATCCCGCCGAAGCCGGATGCAGGCTGTTCTTCTTCCTCGTCCTTGGGCAAAGGCTTCGCGTGATCTTCCATCAAGTAGAAGCCTTCCATGTTGATGAACACAGCCCGGTCGTTGGGCGTGCCAGTTGGCTTCAAGATCCCGACCACGGTAAATTGATTCGCGTGGCCCTCACCCTCGGGATCGCCATGTGCCGGCGAGATGCCTTGCCCGATCGTCACGTTCATCTCGCGAGCCACGGTCGCACCGACGACGGCCTCGAAGTATCCGTGCTCGTCGTTCCACTCCTCGAAGTTGCGTCCCTGCGAGAATTCATACGTCTTGTCGTCGTACGGGCCGAACGTCAGCTTATTGAACAAGTCGGGCGTCGTGCCGACGACTCGGAACTGCCCGAAGTAATCGCCCAAGCACAACGGAATGGCTAACGCGCTGTACATTCCGAACTTGCCGCTGCGTTCCAGATCCAGGGCATTCGCATCGGACACTCGTAGCGACTCGCTGGCGAGAAGCCCACCGATCCCCGCGAGTCCATCCGCGCCGAGCAGCGACAAGGCCTCGATGCTTTCCCATCCTGCGTCGTGAACGCGCGCACGAATCGAATGCTCGAGCGCGTGTTTGCGCTCATCACCGCCAGTAAATTCCAGGTAGTACTCGTACGGGATGTTCTCGACGGGTTGGCTCAAGTAGTAGACGGTATTGAGCGTCAGTTGCAGCTTGCCGCCTTTGGCACCCACGATCAAGTTGTAACCGAGGCTGGAGTTGTTTCGAAACGACTGCGACACGACGCCGTGGATCGAAAGCACGGCGACCACGAGCAACACACCGAGCGCCATCGACAGCGCGGTTAGCGCGGACGCCAAGCCGCGTTGTTGAATGCTTCGCCAGGCTATCTTCCACAGACTCATGGGTGTTAGGGATGAGGGTTGAGGGATGAGGGATGAGAGATGGTCGCGAGGACTTTGTTAATGTCTTCCAAGCGGTCTGCGCGATCGAATTGGTCCGCGACTTCCATCGAGTGTGTGACGAGGATCATGGCGATCTTCTCTTCGCGGCACGTTTCTCGGATCAAGTCGATAACGTTCTGTTGATTCGCCGGATCAACATTGGCCGTCGGTTCGTCAGCCAGCAGCAATCGCGGCTGATTGGCCAACGCGCGCGCGACAGCAACGCGTTGTTGCTCGCCGACGGATAACGCAGAGGGCTTATGTTGCGATCGTGCGCTCAAACCGACGCGGTCGATTAGCTGCTCGGCTCGCTTGACGTTGTATTTCCGCCGTGCGAATGTCATCCCGAGCAGCACATTTTCGAGGGCCGAGAAGCCCGGCAACAGGTTGAATGTTTGAAACACATATCCGAGTTTGGCCGCCCGATACCGATCTCGGCCTGCCTCCGAGAGCGTCGTCACATCGTGCCCATCGAGTCGAACGACGCCGGAATCCGGTCGGCTAATGCCAGCGATCACATGCAGCAAGGTGGACTTGCCACATCCGCTTCGCCCCAGCAGCACCATCTGCTCGGCGGCCTCGACCCGAAAGCTCGGAATATCAAGGACCGGCAGCACATGCCCATTGGGCTCGATGTACGATTTCTTTAGATTCTCAAGCTGGAGCATCAAAGCGGTGGTCAATCATTGCTTGCCAAGTCGTGGAACGCTAACAACTTACATGGTTTGACGCAGCGGGAGAAGGCGGGTGACACGGTCGAGGACGGCTTCAATACGTTCGCCATCCGCACTGTGTTCGCAATGTGCAAAAGGGGAACTCAAAAGGATGCCCTCAAGCTCGTGCAGCTCACGGCACATGTTTGCGTCGTAAAATGTCGAACTGAAATGGTTCGTATGGAATGTGGTTCTGCGACGAACATTTTCGCGGCTTCGCCACCACGCAGCTCAAGTGAGACACCTCCAAGTTAAGTGCTGGCCCTGGAGCCACATATGGGGTGATGTGTGATTGACGAAGCGCTGACGGCATGCTCTGTTAACCCAGGTGAGGTACGTTAAATAAGCTGGGCACAAGCGCAGTCCCGGCAGTCGCTCATTCAGGCAGAATGGCAGTTGGCATGGATTGGAAAGCAGACCGATTGTGGAGTTATCTGGCGAGAGGGCAATGTTAATGGGGAGGCACTGCATCCGTTTGCTGTTGGTCGAAGACAATCCGATGGATGTCAAGTTCGTAATGGACGCATTCGCGGATGCCGAGCGTATTTTCCGCAGGTCACGTTCGACATTTGCGGGCAATTTTCGGATCGCGTTGGGTGTGATCATGGGGGGCAATCCTCCTTCCTGAGGTTGCTTGACGTCGTTCGTAGCGGATGCCGTGCGACGCGACATCTTACCGACTGGCGACGGTGACGCAGCGAACTTACAAGCCGTAGCTCTTGGGCGAGATCCCTACCAGCTTTAAGATTTGCTTTTGT
>CAUJKL010001072.1 GCA_963204995.1 Planctomycetota bacterium
CCGCATCGCCGAACGAGCGAATGTCGATCGTAGTTCGATCACCGTCTTCTTCTCGCACACTCATGGTGCGGGATTGATGGGGCTGGAGCGATGTGAACTGCCGGGCGGTGATCTGATCCCGCAGTATCTTGATGACGTGGCATCCGAGGTCGCACGACTGACGCGCGAAGCGATCGCGAATTCACAGCCCGCAACGATCGGGTACGGCGCGGGTCGTTGTTCGCTCGCGACAAACCGCGATTATTTTGATGTTGATCGTGGCACATTCGTCTGCGGTTTCAATCCAGGCGGAATCGCTGACGATACGGTCGTGGTCGCTCGCGTTACTGGCGAGACAGACAAGACGCTGGCGACGATCGTCAACTATGCCTGCCATCCGACGACACTTGCCTGGGACAACACGTTGATCAGTCCCGATTATGTCGGCGCGATGCGAGAAGTCATCGAGCGTGCCACCGACGCCCCTTGCTTCTTCATGCAGAGTGCATCAGGTGACATCGGGCCGCGCGAGGGTTTCGTGGGCGACGCGGCCGTGGCGGATCGCAACGGACGACAACTCGGATATGCGGCGCTCTCGGCGCTGGAAGAGGTTGCACCATCGAAGAGGCTGTTCGCGTACGCCGGTGCCGTCGTCTCCGGTGCTACGATTGGAACGTGGCAGTACGAGCCAGCATCGCACGAACAGCTTCGCCGTGCTGGCGAGTGGCGCACCGCAACCTGCAAAGTCGACTTGCCGTTTCGCGACGACATGCCGCGACGCGAAGAACTACTCAACGATCAACGCCGCTGCCAAGCGGAAGAGCAAGCTGCACTCGCCGCCGACGATCCGCAGCGGGCACGCGAAGCACGCGCCATGGTCGAGCGTGCGACCAGACGACTGGTGCGCGTTGAACATCTTCCCGATGGCGGCACGTTCTCGTATCGAGCGGAGTTGTGGCGAGTCGGCGATGCCGTCTGGATTCCACTGGACGGCGAACACTACAACATTCTGCAAAGAACTTTACGCGAACGGTTCCCCAAGCACACGCTAGTCATCGGCACACTCGCGAATGGATCGAATGTTTGGTATCTCCCCGACGCGGATTCGTATGGCAAGGGGCTATATCAAGAAGAGGCATCCGTGCTGGCGCGCGGCAGTCTCGAAAAACTTACCAACGCGCTGACCGCCACCATCCAGGATCTAGTCACGTAATTGCGATGCAGCGATGGGTGGCTGTGGCGGAGTCTTCGACGCCACGGCTGATCGGAGTTCATGGTAAGCCGGGGCTTCGCGGACTCAGCCCCAGCCACCTCGATCCATGAAGCTATTTCCTGGACGATCCTTATCACGTAATTGAGCGTCATCGCAGCGTCCGTGAAGCCGTTGTCGGCATCGATCGCTGCCACCTTTCGATTTCGGTGGCGACGAGCAACGCCATCGCGCCGCCGCGGTCATCACGACCGAGGATAGCCGGACGATCGTAGTAGTCTCGCAGCGATTTCTGTTTGCCAGTTCCAGTGCATACGTCTACGAGTTCGCCGTCCTTGCCGATCCGAGTGCGGATGGCGTACCAAGCCTTCTCGATAATCGGCGAGTAGGTTTCGGCGTCGATCCAGCCCTGGGATACTCCGCGAATCATGGCGTAGGTAATCATGCAAGTCGCCGTAAACTCCCGATAACTCTCCGGATGATCGATAACCTGATGCCACGCACCCGTCGGATCTTGATGTGGCACCAGTGCGGCCATGTGATCTTGAAAGCTCTTTAATAACTCGGCCCGCGCCGGATGATCTTCGGGAATCGCGTCCAAGCACATGGCCACCCCGATGGCCGGAAAGCCGTTTCCCCGTCCCCAAGCCGTGTCGTCGAGTGGCGAGTGGCGATAGAGATTGTCAGGCCGCAGATCGAGGCCGCGCATGAATCGCAAGTGCTGTACACATGCGGCGGTGTATTTCATGTCGCCCGTAAGCTTTCCGACCTGGGCCAGAATGGGGCCGCCCATAAACAGGGCGTCGCTCATCTCACTATGGAAAGGCATCGACGAGTTCATCTTGCCTTGGTCGTCAAAGGCCAAGTCCGCAGCGGCGCGAGCAAGTTCGATGTAGCGGGCTCGTCGTTCACCTTCCGCGCGCGCAGCGAACTCGCTGAAGATGAGATGCCCTGAGACATCACTCGCACTCTTTAACGCAGCGACCTTGCTGCCGTCGAAGTAGGACTCGACAATCGCGTCGATGGGTGTGAAATCCGGCAACAGTTGCTGCTCAGCGGCAACTCGCTCGATGTTTCGCATGCGCCCGATCACGGCCAGCGATTGGATATAGACGGCTTCTTTGAGCTGCTTGCCGTAGCTCTCTAGCAACTCATCCGAGATCTCTTGTGGTGATTTTGCGAGCCGTCTTTGCAGCTCGCGCCGCGCCGGTGATGGTGCGGAGAAATTTGCTTTATTCGCCGCATCGAGCAGCGATTCGAGGACCGCATGGTCTTGATTCGCGGGTAACTTGACTTGCAGCGCGGGAATCGTACCGGTGTCACACGGAGCCACGACCGCCAATTGGGCAACGAGCGAGTCGTCGGGCTCGAAAACGGACACGTTCTTCAATTCACTCGTGAGCTTCTGCAATTGCGGAGCCGCCCGCGTCGTGACTCGCCAGCCAATCTCATCGCCTGTCGACAATTCGACGACGAGATCGGGCGCATGCATTCCGATCCAACGCCAAAGGTAAGCGGCTTCGGGATCGGTCTTGGAATCGTAGGCCGAACCTGGAGGCGGATAGCCTCGAGTTGGGTTCCCCTCGGAACCATTGGCTGGCCCAGTTCCTAGTGCCAGCCCATCCGGATTGAGACAGGGTATGACAGAAAGCACAAAGTTCTGGCGATACTTCGACGTGTCCGACTGTTGATAAAACCACTGCATCCAGTTCAGTGCCACGCTTGCCGACTCTCGATCTCCAGCCGCGCCAGCCACCAGCAAGATGCGAGTCTTCTTGGTCTGAAGCTCCAAATCTGCGGGGGCA
>CAUJKL010001073.1 GCA_963204995.1 Planctomycetota bacterium
CCGTCCGAGTACAGACGGTTAGATTGTTATTCGTTCGTCGTGATAGGATGCGCCGATGGACATCGTATACGTCGAAACCACCGTCGTGGGAAACATCGCGGGGCGAATACATCCGCATCCAGATGTTGCATCGCGACAACGCATCACTCGCGAATGGTGGAAAACGGCGACTGTTCGTTATCGCATCGTGACCTCACAGCTTACGGTTGACGAGTGCGGCGATGGTGACCCATCCGCTGTAACGGAAAGGCTCGAAGTTCTGCGGGGTCTACCGCTTTTGGATGAGTCCGACAACGCGGAAATGCTTGCCGAACTTCTGATTGATCGCAAAGCGGTGCCTGCATCGGAACCTCGCGACGCCCTGCACATCGCAATTGCGGCCGCAAACGGTGTACAATTCATAGCAACTTGGAACTTCAAGCATATTCTCAATCCGCACTTGCAAGCTCAGATCGCTGGAACATGTCGAGAGGCTGGTTTTATTCCACCGGTAATCTGTACTCCGGAACAACTCAAGGTGACCGAAGATGATTCCTGATCCAAACGATGAAATCCTGGCAATTAAACGGCGACTTGCCGCACGGCTCGACAACGACCTACACCGTATCGCTGCAGATGTCCGGCAACGCCAGGGACAAAGCGGTCACAAGGTGATATCGCTTCCGCCCCGTCGCTGCACGCCAACCCCGACGAACGATGCCGTGAACCGGAGCGGCGAATCAGGCGGAAGCTGAATTGAGGGTTTTACGTCGCCGCCCGGTTATGGCGGTCGTTGAACTTAAGCGGCTCTGCTCCTTACTCGTGTTGCATGGGTAGCGGCTTTGGGTTGATCTCTTCTCAACCTGTTTCTTTGGCTTGTCTTGAAAAGCGGGAAAGGGGTCAGAACTATTTATTGGCCTCGGTCGTTGACTTTCTCGGCCGGCCTCGCGGGCGGATCGTCAGGTCTAGCTTGAGATTCTTACTTAACTTCTTAACTCACGCCTCGGAACCGAAAGGCCGGCTGGATCGAAAAAGCTGTCAGGGAAAGCGCCGGGATAAAACCGGCTTGGAATTGGGACCAAGTTGAACTAGCAAAGGGAGCTAGGCCCCCGCCACGATCTGTGTAGATATACTTTGCCGCGTCACGCGTGACGCAATCGTCGTGACAAACTAAAGTCAAATTTGTCTAGCGCGCTTCATCGCTGCGCCTCACTGATCCGCAACGAACAGTTGATAAAAGAGCCGGACATTTCGATCATAAAGGAACAAACGGCAATCACACGAAAGCCCTGAAAACGATGCATCCCCATCGCAAAGGAAGTATTATGACTCTCTCTTCTCGACGGGGCCCTTCAACTCGAAATTGATTTTTCGATCATCGTGCTTCACTTGGCGGCGTCCGTTTGAGCAACTTCGCTCGATGCGCTTTGCACCGCGTACGCCGCCGTCGGCTCACTTCTTCTTTCGGGGGCTTAGTTCGACAGCGCCGCTGAAGGGCGGCTTGTCAAACGTGCTGCCGTCACCGATGACACGTGGATCGCCTGTTTCTGTCAGCACCTTTAGCAGCCGACCCGACAGCCCGTGACGCGTGGCTTCATACTCCGGTAGCGTCGCGACGTTTTGCATCTGATGCGGGTCGCTGCGAAGATCGTAGAGTTCCTCCACCGGACGACGACCGAACGCAAAATCGAAGTACTTTTCCATTCCAGGATCGCCACGGTGTTGGAAGATCCAGGCCTTCGTTGGACTAGCATCGAAGTCGCCAAACGCGACGAACGTGTTCTTTTCAAGTTGCTCGTAGGTTGGCAGCGGGCCTGCCGACGCTCCGAATCCAGGCCCGGTACCCATCGGCCACCGATCCGGCTTGAAGTTGCGAATGTACAGAAAGTCCTTGGTACGGATCGCTCGCTGAGGATACGGCAGGTTGTCGGTTCGTGCGGCAGCCACGTGGCGCTCCCGGCCAACAACGACCGCATCACGCGACTCGTCGACGAGGCCCTCTTTTTCAGATACGAGCACGGGGAGCAAGCTCCGTCCGGTCATTACCTTGGGTGGCGTTACGTCGGCTGACTCAAGGAACGTCGGCGCGAGATCGGGCAAGCCAACGAAATCGTCCAGCCTTCTACCCGCAGGAATCTTCTTGCCCCAACGAATTGCTAATGACACATGCACGCCGAAGTCAACGAGATTGCATTTGCCGCGCGGAAAACCGGGGATACCATGGTCGCCGCTAATAGCGACCATCGTGTTCTCAAGCTCGCCGATGCGTTCCAGCTCGGCCAAGAGCACGCCGACGCCTGCGTCAAACGCTTGTACCTCGCCCAAATAGTCGGCGAAGTCTTCACGAACGATCTCGGTATCCGGAAGAAACGGCGGCAGCTTGCCTTGCAGATCGTCGGGGTTGATGTTCCACAGCTTCTTGCCCGACCCTTGTACCCACTGGCGATGACAATTAGTGGGACCGAACCAGTAACAAAACGGTTGGTCCGCGTTCCGGTCTTTGAGAAACTCGCGGAAGTTGCCGCGCACCTCTTCGTACAAGACTTGCTTGGCCGCTTCGGAATCGTCGGCCTTGCTACAGAATTGCGAGAAGCCATTGAACGCTCGGCCCGCGCTGTTGTAGGCCGTGGCGCTGGCTCCGTAGGGCGCATCCGCCGGCGTGCCAGGGCTCCAGACTTTGTAAGTGTGCCCGATGTGATAGCCGTGATCTTTCAAGATCAACGGATAGCTTGGGATATTCAAGTCCCACGCGGCTCCCTGCAAGATCGCTCCGCGCCCCGTGCGCCAGAAGTATTGGCCGGACAGCAAACTGCTTCGGCACGGTGTACATGAGGGCGCGTTTACGAAAGCGTGATTGAAGAGAACTCCATCACTCGCGACTCGATCGAAGTTTGGGGTCTTTACAAGTGCGTTTGGCGTCTGATCTGCCGCGCCTTGGCGATACGCACTCGCATACTTCCCCCAATCATCGGCGAAACAGAAGACGATATTTGGTCGAGCAGAAGGTTCCGCGATTGCCCGCGAAGGATTTGCTGTAAGTCCGATAAAAGTCGGAGGTAACAATAAGAGATAAAGCAATTTGATCGACGATTGGGGTACTAGATGTGGCATGTTGCTCGCTCCCGGTCGGGCTGCTGCGTTGGCATTCTTAGTGGGGGGCAGGCGGTGACCCCTTGATGTACTGTGTCCCAGCATAACATCCGCTGCATCCATGTGTCGCGCAGGGTGATTCTTCTAAGGGAGAGACCTATCTCCGGTGCCATACTGGGAAAATCCTAGGTGGGTAGACGTCGTTACAGCTAGTGAACACCATAGGGCTCCGCCGATAGCTGAATAGAGAACTTGAAATTCGGCGGGTGCATTGCTCCCGCTGATGTTGGTGCCTCCCAGGTTGCTGCCCCACCTGGGAGGCCCGCTTTTTTATACTCGCCGCAGCGTGTTCACGGCTTCGCCGGATTCTCCGCCTGCAAGTTCCGACAGATCGATCGCGCGAGTTAGCTCAACGAGGTTGTCGACACACATTTTGCCGAGAATGTTGTTGCGGTGAAAGTCCACCGTCGTCGGACTGATCTTGAGTCGAGCTGCAATGCGTTTTGTGGTCTTGCCGCCAACCAGCAACTTCAGAACCTCTGATTCTCGCGGCGAAAGACTCGCCAGTCGCGATCGTATCTCGCTCAACTGTTCCTTTTGATTTCGCTGCTTCGCGTCCAGTTCGATCGCGCGTTGGATTACGTCAACCAACACACGTGGCTGAAATGGTTTTTGAATGAAGTCGAAAGCTCCGGCCTTCAGGGCCTGGACTGCCATCGGGACTTCGGCATAGCCCGTGATCACAATGATCGGCAACCGAAAGTCAGACTTCATCAAGTGCGTTTGGAATTCGAGACCATTCATTTCCGGCATACGAACGTCGGTGACGAGACACCCCGTCACGTCGCCCAAATCGCAGTTCAAGAATTCACTCGCCGATGCGAAAGTGACGACGTTCAATCCAACCGATTTTCCAAGTTGTTCGATCGAACGCCGCACTTGCGTGTCGTCATCCACGACGAACACGGTTCCCTTCGCATGGGCACCCGCGGAGTTTTGCACTTCGTCAGTCTGCGTTTTCATTTTTCGTGTCCTACACTGTCGCATTGTCGACTTCCGTCCGCGAAGTTGTCGTTGGGAACCGTAGAGTCACCGTCGTTCCGTGGCCTTCCTCACTCATCAGTTCAATCGTGCCACCGAGCCCTTCCATAATGCCGTGGGCAATACTCAAGCCCAATCCTGTCCCGCGTTCTTTGCGACTTGTAAAGAAAGGATCGAACGCTCGTTGTTGCTCGATGGCAGTCATTCCGCGACCATAGTCCCGTACGGTGATCTCGACCGAGCTCTCTAGCAGCACCGCCGCCAATTCGACGCGGCCGCCAGCGTGACCGGCCTCGATGGCGTTACGCAGCAGGGCCACGAGTACTTGTTGCATTTGTGCTTCGTTCCCATAGATCGATGGCAGGTTGGGGCCGCTTGTCCACATGAGTACCTGTCCGTGGCTTTCCGCATAGTGCTCAAGTTCGTTGATTGCTTGGCGGATCACACGACCGATATCGCAGTCACGCTGTTCGATCTCGCCGTGGCGGGCAAACCGCAACACGCCTTCGACCGTATCACGACATCGCAATCTAGATTGTATGACGTTTTGGTGGAATACCGTCACCATGTCGCCCACCGCAGCCAG
>CAUJKL010001074.1 GCA_963204995.1 Planctomycetota bacterium
TCGACGATATGCCGCGCCCGCAGCATAAAGCCTTGCAGCTTAGCTAGCGTCCGCGGATCTAAAGACATGGGGGTTGGCACGCGAGGATTCTGCTTCGTTAACGGTAGGAACGAGCGCCACTAATCGCCGGACGATCTCATCCGGCGTGATGCCTTCGGCATCGGCGTTGAAATTGGTTTTGATGCGATGCCGCAGCACCGGCGCGGCGACCGCTTGAATATCATCCTGACTGACGTAATACCGCCCTTGCAGCACCGCCCGCGCTTTGGCGGCGAGCACCAGATATTGACTCGCGCGCGGGCCGGCGCCCCACATCACGTAGTCTTTGATAAACGGCGGGGCTTCCTCTTGCTTGCAACGCGTGAGCCGCGCGAGTTGCAGCGCGTAACGGGCCGTGTGATCGGCGATCGGCACGCGACGCACAATGTGCGCGAGCCGGTCGATCTGCGGAGCTGACAGCGTCGGCGTGACTTTGACCTCCACATCGGCCGTGGTCCGCTTCACAATCTCTAGCTCTTCATCCTCGCTGGGGTAATCGACCCAAACCTGGAACATGAACCGGTCGAGTTGCGCCTCGGGCAGCGGATACGTTCCTTCTTGCTCGATCGGATTCTGTGTCGCCAGCACAAAGAACGGATCGCTCAGCTGATGCTGTATTCGGCCGACCGTGACCTGTCGCTCTTGCATGGCTTCCAGCAACGCGGCTTGCGTCTTGGGAGGTGTGCGGTTGATCTCGTCCGCGAGCACGACGTTGGCGAACAACGGACCTTCGAGGAAGCGGCGCTCGCGGGCTCCGGTCGTCCGATTCTCCTCGATGATTTCGGTGCCGGTGATATCCGCCGGCATTAAATCGGGCGTGAATTGAATCCGGCTGAACGATAGATTCAACGTTCTCGACAGCGTGCTGATCAGCAGCGTCTTCGCCAAGCCCGGCACGCCCTCCAGCAAACAATGTCCGCGGCTGAACAGGCAGATCAACAGCTCTTCGATGACTTGCTGTTGGCCAACAATGATTTGAGAAAGTTGCTCGGTTATCTTCTCGCGTGCTTCGCCAAGCTTGCGCACGGCGGATTCGTCGACGATGGGCGTCTGGTGATTGTGACCATCTGTGGCCATGCGATCGCACCTCAATAAAGTTCAACAAAAACCGCCATCCAAAGCGGTTGGGGACCGATGTAGCAGAAGTCGAGAGACTTCTGAACTCTCGCGAGTTCAGCTACGTGTAACTCACTTTCGGCGGCGGGCTAATCGCTGAAAACTATGCCCGCGCCGAATGATCTGGTTGTGACTCTTAGTCCGCTCGTTCTGACTGCTCAAGGCTTCTCGTACTCCAAACCCACGCTGCTGCTCTGTACGAGTGTAGCACCTGGATAATTATTACCTAGTCTATCTGTTCCGCATACTTTATGGATGGGCACGTCACTTCTTCGGGGAGTCGTCATCAAAGGGCGTGTCCTGCCCGTCGGCGTCGGCTCGTTGCTTGAGCGAATTGAACAGTGCTCCAGCCATGTTCGCCAAGGTGCTGCCGCTCGAAGTCAGGCTCGAGGCAGCGCCGGTCTGAGCAGGGGGAGTGGGAGGTGTCGGGGCGTCGGTGAAAGTCACCGTGATGGACTGTCCAGGCAGGGCGATCGTGGATTTCGTGCCCGATTGGTTCGAGACGACATTGAATTCATTGATTTGAGTCGAGATGTCTTCCTTGGAATAGAGGACTCGACCGTCACGTCGATCGATACAAAGGACCGAGGCTTGCTTGACGTTATCCGGCGAGAGGACTGCTTGCGAGTTTGAAACGTTTCGCACGAACCACAACGCAGGCGAGTTCGACGGTTGTTGAAGCACAAATCCATGCTCGTCGATAAACGCGGGCACTTGCCATCGCAGTGTACCCGTCGCCCGATCGATAATGTACATCCGACTTGTGGCAACGGGCGCGTTGAAGGAGTGAGCATTTCGAACCGTTCGCGAGTTTGTTTGGTTCTGTGTCAACTCGGAATTCGCAAACAAAATGTAATCGTCGCCGCTAGGAACGACGCGAAGCGAGTGCAGGAGTTCGTCGCGTTCCAGTCGCGTTCGAATCAAGACTTGGTCACTGGTCAACGAATGCATCACGAATCGTCCGTTGGTGTCGAGCAGCGCCAGCATGCCGTCTTCTGTCAGTGTTGCCTTGGCGTCGTTGCTGACATCCTCCGACCAGACATCACGCTCGGCCCAGATGTCGCGAAGGTACAATCGATAACGATCACCGTTCGCATCCCAAGCCAACACGAACCGCTCCACTGCCGTCCACCGATTTGCTTCGGCCGGAAGCGGGCGTTGCCCCAATAGTTTCCCGTCGGCCATGCGATAGAACGTCGCCACATCGACGCTCGGAGGTATCACGACGACGAAATCTGCATCGCCAGAGATCGTCGAGCCTTGTTCGATGCCACTTTGCGACCACGCCAACCGTCCCGTGAGTGGATCAACGCAATTCAACGTCCGATTTCTCTGATAGACGACGCCCTGCCGCGTGACCGGTCCGAGCGAACTGACGGCATGTCCCGTGTCGTCTAAGTTTGTCTGTAAGGGGCGCGGCAATGGATCGAACGGCGGTTGGAACGGGCGAGCGCGTTCCAAGTCCGAGGTTCTCGACGTCACCGCCAATCGCCAACGCACGGGTTCGTTCCTGGCGAGTGTGTTCGCGAGCATGTCAACGCCGATCAGATCCGCGCCAAAATACACGATGCCCAGCTTGCCGAGCAGATGCGCCTGATCCAACCCGTTTTGGCGGACGCGTTCGATCGAAACGTCCATGAGTTTGTTGCCCGAGCGATCCCGAGCGACAATTGCGTTGAAGCGTGTATCGAAGCCAAAGATCGTGCCGCCGCTGGAAGTGCCGCGATCGGTATACACCGGCAGCGTCATCAAACGAGACAGCGATTCGGAACTCGATTGACTTGGACTCTCCTCGATTTCGACCGCTCCCCAAGGCCAGCTTCGCTTGACTCCAAAATCATCACGCAGCGCCGCATCCGCTTGAGCTTGTGCGAGCAAAGCCGCTCCTGTCGTCTCGCCAATACATGCGATCGACGCGAATTGGTTGCCGAGTTCTTCATAGAGTTTCGCCGCGTCGGCAGTTTCTCCAGCTCGCTTGTACAACAATGCCAGTCGAGCAATTGCCGCACCTGCCAGCGTGCGGTCGCCACGATCGCGTAACGGAACCAACAATAGCTCGGCATCGACCAGTCGGTTCGCTTCGATCAGGCGATCGGCATACACGAGGCGAATCGCATCGCAGGCTGGATGAAAGCCGAAGTGATCGAGATCGTGCTGAAGTTCGGCCAGTGTTCGATTTCCGCTCGCTGCGGCGCGGTCGGCGATGTAGGCGGAGAGCTTGCTGCGGACGACTTCGTCATCCGATTCAAACAATTGGGCCAGGCGTGCTTGAATCCAGCGATCCGACCGGACCGACCAATTCGAATCTTGTTCGATCAACGGTGGCTCCGATACGTCCGTCCCAATAATCGATTTCGAGTCGACGTC
>CAUJKL010001075.1 GCA_963204995.1 Planctomycetota bacterium
TGGCGGAGGGAATAGGTTGTGATGCGTTGCCACAACGCGCTTTGGAACTCTTGGCCCCTGGCATCGAACAAAACCATCCGCGATGTCTGGGAACTCTCGGAGAACTTTTGGTGGCTGCGAAGGGATATCCCGCCGACGACGAGCGGGGTCTGGAACTACTGACGAAGGCCGCACAACTGGGAGACGTCCGTGCCATCGAGCAATTGGGGCGAATCTATCGCGGTGGTCTGGGAACACCAGCCTGCGGCGGCCTGGCGTGCGATTGGTGGCGCATGGCAGCCGACAAGAAACATGTACCGGCGATACTGGCATTGGGAGACGCGTTCGTCGAGGGCCAAGGAACGCCACTGGATGATCATGCAGCATCGCGGTGGTACTTCCGGGCATGGGAACTCAAGGACGCTCAGGGGTTCGACCGGTTTGATCTAATCGCCGCCAAGATACTCGAGATCCCAGCCCAGCACGCTATCGGTCCGTTTGGTACGAACCAACCGGCGAGACTAAATTACAACGAGGTGTATCAATTTGCTCAGGAGAGAGTACCGCAGGCAATGTTCAAGCTGGGCCGAATGCAGATGGAGGGGATTGGAGTTCCACGCGATCCGGTGACTGGTAAGGAATGGATCGAGAAGGCAGCCAACGCTGACGATCCGTCGGCTCGTCGATATTTCGCCCGCATGTATCGGCTCGGCGACGGCGTCAACAAGGACGAGAACTTTGCCAAGTACTGGGACACAAAGGCGCAAGAGGCGGAAGCGGACGCCAAATTACGTCGACAGTGATCCAATTCGTCGCTCAACAGATAGTCATCTCGGTCGCCTGAACCTTAACGAGGAGGTGTTCGATGTTTCGTTGCTTCACACTCTTGGGATTGTTGCTGGTCACATCGTTTTCCATCGTCAGCGCTGACGACACGCCAAACCCGGATCAATCTTCCATTGACCGGCTGCTGCGGCGGGGAGTTTCCCGCCTGTCGCGGAGCGACTTCGAAGGCGCGATTGCCGATTTCGACGAAGTCATCGCGCGGGATCCGAAATCGACTGACGCCTACAACCGGCGCGGCATCGCATTCCATCACCAGAAGAGATTCGACGACGCCATCGCAAGTTATAACAAGGCCATCGAGATCGATCCCGGCAACGCCGAAGCCTATGCCAATCGGGGCAACGCCTACTTCGTCCTTCAAGACTACTCCGCAGCGATTGCCAACTACAGTAAGAACATCGAATTGTCGCCCGGCAATCCCGTCGCTTTTAACCGTCGAGGTATCGGGTATGAAACGCAAGGTAGTTTGAACGCGGCGGACGCAGATTACAGCCAAGCCATCACGTTGGACCCACTCTTTGTTGAACCCTATTTCAATCGCGGCGACGCACGACGTAAACTCGGTATGTCGACAGCGGCCATTGCGGACTATACCCGTGGGCTCGAACTCGACTCGAGTCGTGCCTATTATTTTGCCTCGCGTGGATTTGCCAAATGGCTGATCGACGACCTCGAAGGTGCGGTGTCGGATCTGAATCAAGCCCTGCAACTCGACCCGAAATTAGCGTTCGCTTACGAGAATCGGGGCGTGGCGTTGACGCGACTGGGAAAGACCGAGGCCGGGCAACAGGACTGGAACGAGAGTCTGAAGCTGGTCCCAACCAACCAAGCCTATCTTCAGTTGCTTAAGGAAAAACTGCTTCCCATCTACCAGAAGTATCCGGCACCACAAACGTCAGTGGAATTCGTGATGCGCGGCTCGGTCTTGTTCGCAGACGGTCTCTACCAGCAAGCTGTCGCCGACTTTCGACGCGCCGCGGAACTCGACGAGTTCAATGCCGATGCGTTTTACGATCTGGGGTTGAGCTTCGACAAACTCAACTACTTCGACGCGGCGGTCGAGGCCTACAAGAAGTGCGTCGAGGCTGACGACCGGTATTTTAATGCTTATCAGCAACTCGGCGAACTATACCGTTTCCGATTGAATCAATTCGAAGAAGCGATCAAGTGTCAGGACAAGGCAATTGAGGTCAAGCCGGACCTTGTGTCTGCTTGGGCAAGCCGGGGAGCCGCCAAGAAAAGCTTAGAAGATTTTCCAGGTGCCATCACAGACTTCGACAAGACACTCGAACTTGATCCTACCTATTTCTTCGGCTGGTGGAATCGCGCAGAAACTTATTACAAGATGGGAAGCTACGACAAGGCATTGGCAGATGTTACCAAGTCGGCGGAGCTAGACCCCAACTCCGCGTCGGCACTGCAACTGCGCGGCAATGTCAAGCGAGCGAAAAAAGACTATCAAGGGGCAATTGCCGATTTCACGGATTCGGAGAAGCTCGCTCCCGGAGCGTACCCGCTGATGTACCGCGGCTTCGCCTATCTGGAAATGGGCAATGCCGCAGCCGCGCAGAAGGATTTTGATGCAGCACTTAAGTTGCTTCCGAGTCTCAAGCCCGAGATGGACCAGGAAATCGCCAAAATCAAATCATCCAACTAAGGCAGCTGGTAGATCACATCACTTCGCGGCTATGACTTTCGAGCGAACTGCGCAGGGACGAACCGGAACCGACCGCGCCTGAAGTCTTTCGTACTGCTCCAGCACTGGCAGTGGAAGCACAACTCGAAACCAATAAGAACGAGCAACAGGGACACTCAAGCTCTAAACCCAAGCACGTCCGGATCGCAGTAGGTCATGCTTCACATGACAGAGGCAGGCGTCGATCGCGGATAAACGTTCGCAATATCTGCCAGACGAGAGCAGGAGCCATGTCTTGCGGATCGTCGTTCTCGCCATCGCCGAACCGATCGCCGTTTTTACTTCCCGGAACATAAGCATGACAGGCCGAGTACAGCGCTTTGAGGTCCGCCACTTCAAAAACGCGAAGGCTCCGTGGACGACGAGCTCATCTCGTATAGATCGGTTTCATCTTCCAGCCTCGAACGTTTTTGATTCGCGCGTCGCCACCTTTGCTAAACAGGCTGACGCCTAGATTCTCGGTCGCGTAGTTATGAGAGGCAACGATGGCTTGGCGCTCGTTGGCAAACACTTCGATCACGTTCTTGTCGATAAAGACACGCAGTTCAAGATCCTCACCGGCGTGCAATTCGAATGGTGCGACGGTGTCGCCCAACTGTAATGTCTTGCGATTGGGTTCGACGACGATCGGAAGCCCGTTTACTCCTTGCTCGTCGCAGTAGACCTCGATGCCGAACTGTGCGGCCTCGCCGGGATTGAGAGATACATGCAATTCTAACGCATCTCCGGCGATCTCTTTCAGCCGGTACGGAACGTCGCTGTTCAGGTCGAGCTGGGTTTCGCTCCGCTCGTCGTAACGGAGCGATTCCAGCTCTCGCAGCGGTTTGATCCGCAGCACGCCGTCATCAGGAAGACTCAACTCGCGAGGCAGCGATTGGATGCCGCTCTGTGGACTGCCCAGATTACACCAGGCCCACATCACACGTCGGCCGTCGGGCGTGAGTACACTTTCCGGAGCAAAGAAATCCCAGCCTTTCCAGTTCATCCGCGCGTGAAACTCGGGTGTGAACTTCTCGTCTTTCCATCGGCCGAGGTAATAGCGGCAGCCTTTGTTATGACTGATGCAAAGCAGCATGTGCTGGTTGCCGATCTTGAAAAAGTTCGGGCACGAGATGTCTTCATCCGCTTGTACGTCCGGCATGTCCTTGCTCAGAAACAGACCGAGATAATCCCAGCTCCGCAGATCCTGAGATTTGAACAGCGTGGGCGGTTTACCGCTGCCGGGCGAGCCACCGGAAAGGGCGTAGTAGCTGTCGCCATCCCACCAGGCGTCCGGATCCCAATGTGCGATCTTGCTGGCGTCCTGGCCTGGCCGGATCCTTGGCTCGAGTGCCAGCGGCGCGCTCCATTTCTCCAGCCGGTCATCCTCGGCGATGGCGATCTGGTTTCTGCCCGATCCTTGGCCATGATAGATAATGGCCGGTCTTCCTTCTTTGGTGAGAAAGCCAGTGCCGCTGAACATGCCGTGCTCGGTCTTCGGCGGCGTGAGAGTGGTCGGATGCCACTGCCAATGCAGCATGTCGGTGCTGGAAACATGGGCGAACGAGAAGCCATCCTGGTGGGTGTAGATGTAGTGTAAGTGGTATCGGCCCTTCCAGAAGAACGCGCAGTTCGGATCGCCCGGCATGGCGTTGCCTGGGCCGGGGTGAGCCAGGTGGTAGGTCAGCCAATTGCCTGGCGGGTTCTCGGGACGCACCGGTGTTTCGTAAGAGAAAGGAATCTCCTTGCCGCTCTTGCCCTGCAGCATGCCTGTCTTGCCGTCGAGTACGAGTTTGCCGTCCACCACCGTTGCGCCGCCAGTGAGCTGCGTGATCAGGAATCGCCCGGTATGTTCCTGGGCGGTTGGGTCGTCGAACGTCCACCACGCCCAAGGCTCGACATCCGCGGCAACATTGGGTTTCAAGGCGGCGAGTTGTTCCGCCGACAGCGGATGATCGTAGATGCGTGCATCATCAATCGAGCCAGCAAAGTGCGCGTTGTCCGATTGTCTCCGGTGGCGTTTGCCGATGACCACGATACTTCGCGGGCCAAACTCTTGCGGCGAAGCAGCCATCGCATGCTGCGAATACAGACGCCCGTTCCGATACACGCTGATCTGTTTACCTTGGTACACAATCGCCAGTTGGACGAAGGCCGTTCCTTCCACCGTTTCCGCCGGAAAGTTGGCCTGGTCTTTCTGTGTACGAGAAAACGTATCGCTCCCCGCCATCCACTTCGCGGTTGCCAATTCGCCGAACACAATCCCATCGAAATGATCGCTTCCGTCTTCGATCGTCAGTGTGCTGCCGCCGTGCTGCGTCAAATTCGCCGGTGCCACCCACACCACGAGCGTCTTGTCGACAAGCGGCGGCTCGGGAGACTCGTCCGCAAAGGTTTGGGCCACGAGCGGCGCAGCGAGTAACCGCGTGGTGGCAATCGCAACGAGGATGGTCTTAGTGAGCTGATCAATCATGGTGCCAGATTCCTTACTTGCGTTCCGCTCGCTACCGCCGGTCGACAACGAAGACGACAGACTGGACAAGCGATCTCCAGTTTAGCGATACTGTCTCGTGACCCGCCACCAGTGAATCACCACAGGCGTGGATCTTTGAATAGCATCCGTCGCGCGCGGTGAAGTTAGATCTCCTACGAAACATTGAGAGCAGGTATGGCCTCGCACTATCCGTTTGGAAATGATCCGGCAAAAATCGAGCGTTATCGCAAGTTCTGGAGTCGAGCGGATGTGGATCGGCCGCTGGTGGGATTCTCGTTCGTGGGCTGGTATCCCTTGGAGTACTTCAGCGTTTGCAAAACGTGGCAGGTAGACCAGTACATCACGCCGGATATGCTGAATCCCGCGGAATGGCTGGATGACTACGAGGGGCTGCTGCGGGAGGGCGAGAGTCTGGACGACGACATGCTACGCGGCGCGTGTCCCATCCAAGTCGCTTTCCCTTGCTTCATTCCAGCCATTCTCGGCTGTGCGATTCGAGTCTTGCCGGACAATGTCATGGGTGAAGAGCAAGTCCTCTCCTGGGACGACGCGCTGGCGAAGACGTTGGACTTGGAAGATCCTTGGTTCAAGAAATACGTCGAGTTCCTGGAGGCGCTGATCGAGCGTTCTGACGGACGCTATCCCGTCAGCCATGGGACGGAACTCGGCCCGACCGATCTACACGCCTTAGTTCGAGGTCACAGCGGCAGCATCATTGATTTGGTGGACGCACCGGAGAAGTCGGCCGAATTGCTCATGCATCTGGGCCATCTGTTCACGCAGTTTTTTCAGGAATCCTGGAAACGCTTGCCGTTGTATCACGGTGGGTATTTTGACGCGCAGTATCAAATCTGGGCTCCCGAGCCGATCATTCGGATGCAAGAGGACGCAACCGCCTTGATTTCTCCGAACCTGTATCGAAAACTCGTCCAACCGGTCGATCGCATGATCGCGCAACAGTTTGCCTGCAACTTCATCCATCTCCACACCACGTCCATGTTCATCTTGGATGCCTTCCTCGAGATCGAAGAGATTCGCTGCTTCGAGATCAACATCGAGTCGTTCAATATCCCCGTGGCGGGCATGATCAAATACTTCCAGATGGTTCAGGCTGCCGATCGTCCCTTGTTGCTCCGCGGTTCGTTCACGGAGGATGAGATTCGTCTCGTGCGTGACTTCCTGGACCCGCGAGGGCTGTATCTTCACATCATGCCCAACAACCAGAAAGAAGTTGATGCAATGAGGCCGATTTTGGGGATGTGAAATTCGGCGCCAATCTTTACACCACCACCCCCCAAAGCGTTAAATGCCTACCCAGTGATATTGGGCGATCTAGTTGTCGCCGAACACTCAGCGTAGACCGTCAACTTCTCGGGCGGTATGGTTCTCATCGGGCGTCTATCCACCCTCTGCCACGAGCTGCTGCACCAGCGGCGTGATGTGTTCTTCGTAGTTGAATCCGCTTGGCCCATAGGCTGCTTCGTCGTTGTTGAAGATGGTGTGAACTTGGCCTTCACGATCGTAGACGACGGCGGCGGGAATCGAGGCGGTATTGATCTGTCTGAATACGTCCTCGTCCGCATCGCTCGAAATGAAATTCTGCATCAATGCTTGCCTGGACGTGAGAAACTTCAGAACCCGCGGCTTGATCTCCTCCAAGTCGGCAACGTCGTCGCCATAGTAATCGACATTGACGGAAGCACAGGCCACGTCGGCGTGCAGCTCGTCGTGCAACTGCACGAAGTGAGGAAACTCCCTCACGCACTCCAGTCACGAATTCGACCAGATATCAAGCACGACAATCTTGCCACGCTGGCTGGCGACCCACGTTTGAATCTCTTCCCAGCTCTTGATGTCAGCGGTCGCGACCGTCGCGACTTCCTTCGCGTCGGACATCTCGACGGCAGTACTTTTCGGCGTAGAGGCAATCTCTGTCGGCGAGTTGCCGCAGCCGGCGGCTGAGACCACGAACACAGCTAGCCCCATCCAACTTACAAAACGCATGACTTTATTCCTGTGCTGGCATGACCACTAAGCAAGCAATTCACTGATCGGCGACGCAGCCGGATCGGCGATAGGCATCTCGCGGCCATCAACATCAAACGTACCGCTTGAATCGACACCGACCGCTTGCATGTAGGTATGGAACAAATGCCCATGATCGACCTCGCGATCCGCGACAGCTGTTCCGTTGTCGTTGGTCTTGCCAATCACGGCTCCAGGCTGAATCTTGGCTCCTCCTAAACAGATCGACCAAGCCGTCCCCCAGTGATCGCGACCGTAGTTCTGATTGATATTCGGCGTACGACCAAACTCGGACAACACGACGATGAGAGTGCTTTCCAACATGCCGCGATCTGCGAGATCGGCGACCAGCGTTGCAAACGGCGAATCGAATTCACCGACTTGTTCAATATGAAAATTGAAATTCTCGTTGTGCGTGTCGTAGTTGGAGTGCGTGACCTGCACAAACGTGATGCCGCTTTCGAGCAACCTTCGCGCGAGCAAGCAATGCCGCCCAAAGTCGTGCTTGCCGTAGCGATCGTGATCCTGTTGCGGCTCCTTCGTGATGTCGAAGATCTCGCGTTGCTTCATCAATTCCAATGCTTGCTCATAGTTTGCCGTGTAAGCATCCGTCATTGCGGTTCGCCGCCGCAGTGCGAAGCGGTCATTGACTTGCCGTCGGAAGGCCTGTCGAGCGAGCTCGGACGATTCGCTGATCGCACTCGGCAGTTCGGTATTCTGTGGCGGCTTGCCATCGCCGAGCGAAATGCTCGCGTACTTGGGGCCGAGATAGGCTGAATCGCTTCCACGACCGCCGCTGCCGCTTGGAGTAATGACGATGTGCCCGGGCAGCGAACTCGCTTCGGGAGCCAACGCCTTCGCGGCAGCTGCGCCAAGTCGCGGGTAGTCGGCCGCGGGCGTTTGCCGACGTCCCGTGAACATGGCGTAGCCACCTTTGCCATGATCGTTCTCTTTTGTGTTGATGCTGCGAACCAGCGAAAGATGCTTCATCTGTTTTGCAGTTTCTGGAAGCAGTTCACAGATGTGGATTCCTGGCACTGCGGTGGGAATGGCTCGGAACGGGCCACCGGTATCAGTCCCCGGCTTCGGATCCCAGCTCTCCAACTGACTCAATCCGCCCGCCATGTTGACGACGACGACTCGTTTCTGATCTTGGATGAGTTGCGTCGCGGAAGCGGGACGAGCCAAGACGCCGAGCCCACCAACAACTGCACCAGCACCGGCAGCCACGCCGCCGAGGAACTGACGCCGCGCGATGAGGTGTTCGTCCGTCCCACATGCATATGTACACTTCATGTTGGATTCCTTATTGCTTCGTTGCTTCGTTGTGCGTTAGCCTTTCCAGGCTGACGTGTCGGGCTGGAAAGCCTGCAGTACTTAGTTCGGGTTTCGCACTTTTTTTGGACTGCGGTGACTTATCACCGCTTTGCTCTCCAGTGCGAAGCACTTTTTCAGCATCACCGCAACTTACCTAGGATTGCGAATAATTGGCTCCAAGTCGAAAATACCAAAGCGGCGATGAATCGCCGCACTCCAAAAGTGCAAAACTCGAACTTAGTAGCTGAATCGAAATTCGGCGGACGTGAGCAACGCCCACGTCATTTCTTTCAGTGCATTGATCTTGTCTTCGGGTCGCGATGCCAGGTACGACGCGACGGCAGCCGTCTCGTCTTCGGTCGGCGGTCGTGTTAACAGGCTGATATACATTTCATCAGCGATCGTCTGCGGCTCTTCCAACTTACTCAGCCGCGCCGTCAGATTATTTCCGCTGGGGTTGAGCCACGATTGTACTACGTTCCCGTTCGCAAAAAACAAGGCTTGGTCCACCGTCGCGAAGAAATCACGTTGCGGTTGACCGTCACCATGACCGAACAACGTCACGAAGGTGCCGACGTTACCTTTGGCTTTCTCGTAGACAAACGCTTCGAGCTGCTTCTCACGTTCCGCGATTCGATTTGGATCGTCGGGCTGTTGGGGGTCGAGGGGAAGAGTCTTGTTGATTTCCGCTTCGCCGGCGGCCCGCTGATTTGCCAGGACACCGGTAGCTTCCATCACGGACCACGCCATCTGTTCCGGCGACAAGGGCTCCAATCGATTCGCCGAGAAACGCACGCCCCATCGATCTCGCATCAAGTCGTACAATCGATTTACTGTGGCGTCATCCGCCGAGATGCGATCCGCATAGGTGTATGCCAAAACCGATTCGGCCGCTCGCAACTCATCGTCGGCGAGCAGCTTGGCGCGCTCGATCGCTTGCGTGTTCTGGCGCGCGGCACTCAACTGCGGTTCCACTTCACGAACCTTGGCTCGCGCCGCGTCAAATCGTTGCTTGACGGCAGCGGCGGCCTGTTTTGCCGCGGCCAGTGCAGTCGCCGCAGCCATTGCCGGCGGTGACTTGTCGGCGACCACTTTATTCGCAGCCGCTACTTCGACGGCGAGTTTGTCGGCTCGCGATTGAAGCTTGGTCGCGATATCTGTCAGCTCAGCTTCGTTCAACTTATCGGCTGCCTCCTGTGTACTCTTGGCAAGCGGACCGATGGCGTCGAATGCCGTTTGCTTGGCGGAGAGCAGGGCTTGGGCATCGGCCAACGCTTTTGCGGCGGCGTCGGACGCCTTTCGAGCCACACCGATGGCTGTGTTCGCGGCCGTCAGTTCGTCGTACAGCGGGTTGACAACGGATCGAGCTGAGTCGAATTCTGTCTCCGCTGCGCTGACGACCTTCGCGGCTTCCTGCGCTTGGATCGCCAATTCGCTGGCTCTCGAACGGAGCGAGGCAATTTGCGGTTCGATGATCTTCGCTTGCTCCGCAACCGTTGCAGGAGCATCAAGTGATCGCTGATAAGTTGCACTGAGCGCGATCTCTCGCAGAAACGCTCTTAGGTCGTACTTCATCGCAACAAACTGATCGGCGAGTAGTTCGAGCAACTCGGGATGTGAAGGCGGATTGTCCGCGTGATGCAAGTCGACCGGCTCGACAAGTCCGCGACCCATCATGTGTGCCCACAGCCGGTTTGCGATGTTCTTGTTGAATTGTCGATTCGAGCCGTTGGTCGCTAGTTCCGCTAGTTTTGCACGGCGGCTGTATTTGGGTACGGGGCGGACCTTGTCGGCCGGAGCCACCTCGTACTCCTCGCCTTTCGGAAAGAACGGCTCGTCGATCTCGAACGAAGTGGGGAGCCGCGGAAAACTCTTGTCGCTTTCTTTCGTGAACACCGAGGTGAACGACACATCCCCTTCGGCCTGCTCCGCATAGAAGACATTCTTGTCCTTGTCGGTAAACAACACGCCGCGATTCAGGAAGGCGTAGATGCCGAAATAGTCGGATTGATAGTAGCTGGAGATCAGCGGATGGTCGTGACACTGCGCGCATTGAAGATCCATGCCAAAAAAGATGCGACCTACGTCACGCGTGATCCCATTCGGCTCGGCGTCGCGCGCCAAATAGAACGCGGCGGCCGATCGATTCTTCTCGTCAGTTCCGTCGGCGGCGAGGATCTCTCTCGCCAATTGATCCCAAGACTTGTTCTGCGAAATCGACTCGTACAAATACTTCTGCCAATCGACATTCTTGACGTGCTTCTCTGCCCGCCGCTCCATCAGCATCACATCGACGACATTTGCCATGTGGCGGCTAAACTGTGGACTATTCAGCAGCCGATCCACCACCGCTTCCCGTTTACCTGCCGCAGTTTCACCGAGGAAAGCGCGAGTCGCGTCACTCGGCGGAATCGAGCCGGTAAGATCCAGGTACAAGCGACGTAAGAATTCTCCATCGCTGGCAACAGGCGCGACGATACCAAGATTCGCCTCGCTGATCATTTGGTCGATCGCAGCGTGCAGCGGCAAGTCAGCGGCGCGTGCGAGTCCTGCTAGCTGTAAGCAGGACGCGAACGCAATCGCGATGTATGGTATAGGTTTGACCATTGGCCAACTTTCGTCACACGAGACAGTCGGGCCGAGCAAGGCGTGGGGTAACTTTGGTAGGGCGGCAGGGCCGCAGCAATGTGCCCTAAGTTGCAACCGGTCTGACACGTCTGGCCAGATGCACAGTCACAACTCATCGACACCGGTCAATATGTTAAACCACCGAGTGCTTGCGGGTCAAGTTTAGTCTGACGCCAAACGGAGGTTGCTTCCCGCTCGCGGATCAAGCTTGGTTTAACTCAACCGACAGTTTTCGCGCAGCAATCCGCTTCTTTGGCGAATGAAAACGTGTTATCGTGTCAATCTTGGTGAATGGACAAGTCGCACATTTACGAATGAAAGTGCGTCGGCGTTTACCAATCGGCGGAGACCTGCCATGCGTTCAATGACGGTTAGCGATGAAGGCGATGCGATTGTTGTGGTCTTTTTGGATCGGAACATCAGCGATGAATTGCGGATCATGGAAATTGGCGATGAGCTGACCGAGATTGCCAGTAACATGCCCGCCGAGCAGGCCTTCGTCCTTGATTTCCACAAGGTCGAATACTGCTCATCGGCAATGGTTGGACAACTTGTTCTGTTGCGAAATGCGACAGAGAGGGACGGCGTGGAATTGAAACTGCGAAATGTTTCTCCTACCATCCGGGCCATCCTGAAGACGATGCGTCTGGACAAAGTCTTTCGAGTTGAAATGCCTTGAGGCCTAGACGTCTTTGAATCGATAGATGGACGGTTTCGCATCTTCATCGAGTTCGTAGAGGTAGGGCCACGTCTGCAAGCCGGTGGCGCCTGGGTCTTCTTCCGCAGTCCCTAGAAAAGCGGCTAAGTCCTTCTCACCCGGAAGTCGCATGACTTTGGCGAAAGGTGGCTGAATCGGTAGGTCACGCCCATCGTACGGGCCACCTTGGAACAGCATACGACTCTCTCCTGAGTTCGAGATTAGCTCGAACGTCTTTGATCGACCACCTGGGATGCGAAGCCTTCAATACGATTGTCTGTCAATTCGACTTTACCCGCTTCTTCGCCGATTCGAATCGCTGTTCGCTGCATCGGCATGCGGGTTTCGCTGATCTCATTCTTCACGATGCGAACATCTTTCGTCTTGCCGGTGATGTCGATCGCAATGCCATCGTCTCCACCACTGTCGAAGATTCTGTTTCCTTCGATCAGGTTGCGATTGGCCCAAAAGTCCTGACCGCGGGAATCGTCTCGGAACAGAATGCCAATCTTGCCGCTGTTGCGGATCTCGTTACTCCGCATCACATTGTCCGTATCACAATGACCGATGGAAATTCCATAGCTCCGATTGCCATCGATGAAATTGCCCTCGGCCAAGCCGTACTTCACGCCCCAACACCAGAACAGTCCCAAGTTGTTGCGTTCCATCTTGTTGTTTCGAATCAGCGGACGCTGTGAACCAGAACCCGGATGCATGCCCAGATCCGCGTTGTCGTGGCTGTGGCAGTTCTCGACGACAACATCGTGACAGATCTGGAAGCTGATTCCGTCGCCATTGTAGTTCCTCGCCGTCACACCGCGAATGGTGTAGCGATTACAGTCTTGCAAGAAAATACAACCGCCATAGTTTCCGTTGAAGTTTTCGTTGTTCGCGCGATTGCCCTCGAGCGTGATGTTTTCGATCAAGACGTCCGCTGTGTACTCGCTCGTCAGCAGCGGAAACAGCGACGAGCAAGTCGGCTTGCCGGTGAGCCAAAGGTTCTCGCGCAAACCATCGTTCAACTTGAATCGATTGCCCGAGCGAGCCACCAGCGTTCGCTTGATAACCGTCTGGCTCCCATTGTCTGGATTCTTCGATTGCAGCACGATACCGTCGCCAACACGGAAGTCCTTCGCGTTCTGCAACGTGATCTCTTGATCGTACCAATCCGAATCGGCGGCTAAGTCGACCACGTCGGAAGGAATCTTGGTGAGGATCGATTCAGCGCCACTGCCCAGGAGCCGAATCTTCGAAGGAAGTACGACGGCACTGCGCAACGTGTAGGTTCCAGGGAGGACATGCACGGTGCCGCCGCCAAGTCGGGCCACATAGTCGACGGCGGCTTGCAACACGCGATCGTCGCGGCCGATCAGATCTGCATCTTGATGACCGACGGTGATCGTTAGTCGTTCGTCCCAGTTGGGTTCGAAACGTTCATCACCGTCGGTTGCGCGCGGATTAACGACGGCCGGCGCTTCGCCCGCTCGCAACGGAGTGCCTAGACTTGTTGCTGCGATGGACAAACCAAGTTGCTGGAGAAAGTGTCTGCGACTGTTGATATATCCACGCATAAAGAAATCTCCTTGCCGCAACCGGTAACCCGTTACGCAAGAAGATAACCGACGCCGACCGTCGCGACAAATACCGGCGGCGAATTAGCAGGCCTGCCCAATCACAGGGAAGAGCAGACCCAAACCGTAAATAGAGCCAAGCTTAACCCGATCGTGATAATCGTCATCAACAATCCGGTAACGGCATTCCAAGCCGCCGAGTCGTCTTCCCGCTGTTCGCGGCGAGGTTGTGAACAAATCGTGGGATAGGCTTCCAGCCTGTCATTTTCCCCGTATTTCTGACAGGCTAGAAGCCTATCCCACCCAATAAAATCACAGCCTCAGAGGGTGATGTTCCCTGGCGCTCCCACGACTTCGGCACTCATCTGGTGAACTGCCCCATCTCGCAGGGAACACGCTCTCGGATGATGCTCGCCTTGACCGCGAAGGAGTCTATAAAGTTCTACAACATTGAGTTTGTGAGCGACTGGATCAAGTATTTGCGTCGTAAATGCATGCACGAAGAACCCAACTTGCTATTCAGCCGAACCTGGCCGCTTTACAATAAGCGGTCTCATTCTGGCACGGGGAGTCGTCCAGAATTCACGTGTTTCGTCATGTTAGAGGCCGAGATATGGCCGTCGCGGGCTGTCCTCATTGTCGGGTAAACCTCCGAATCAACCCAGAGTTCGCTGGTCAGACTATGCGGTGCCCGAATTGTCGCGGCACCTTCACCGTACCAAATATCGATACCGCGATGGTCATCGACGCCGCCTTGGTCGAGATTCGTGCGGTGAAAGCGGCACAATCACCTCCGCGCACCGCGTCACACATCAGCCAACCCGGGGCCACACACGAACGACCGTCGATACGGGGACAGCTCGGTGGTCGACCGTTGGCGGCGAATCTACCAAGAGACAATGTCTACTTTTTTGGTCCTGGTTCGAAACTCGATCTTGGCCGCGGCGTCCTGAAACAGCCACTGGTTTACGCGACGGGTGCGCCACGGAGGGGAACCTTTGATGCTTCGCTGATCGATTGCACGCTGACCGTTGCTTCTCCTGACGCGGCAGTCGAAGAGCGATTGCCCTATTGGCCCAACTACTACGACTGTTCGCCCGCTCAACGGGCGCGCTATCTCGACTGGCTATTGTCCGGGAAGCGTGATCCCAGTGTCGAATTGGGATACGTGTTCATTTACTTTTACGGCCTGGAGCGGCGAGTGCTCGTGGACCGAACTGACTTTCTTGCAATTGGGCAAGAATTGATTCGATTGCTGCCGATTTATGATCGTTCCAACTCGTTTCGGCGATACGCAGGCAAGCTGTTATGGCTTACGCTTTATTTGGCGAGCCAATCTGCGACCGTGCCCCAAACGTTACTAAACGAAGCGATGGCCGTTACCGGTCGGTGGGATGATGACTTGCTCGGCATGTGCCTCGCGATTTTGTACTGCCAGAAGCAGCCACTGTCCGCACCGGTAGCTCTCCTCGCGAGTCAGAACAATTCACTTGCTTCATCCAGCGTGATTATTCGCCGCCATCGGGACGAGCTAACGAAATTGTTTGAGACGAGATACCAAAGCCGCTTTGGCGACGGAATCCAGCTTCATGCACGCGAGGAATTGAAGCGAATCAATTACCATCCGGCGAGCGGGACGCTATTGCGAAGTTGGGGGGCGGTCGACGGACTTTCTTTGCCTGCGCTGCCCAACATCCTCGGCGATACGTTGCAGTTCCGACAGATTGTCGAGTGCTGGGACGAGTCGATTCAGGAACTTAAAGCATACAGTCGAGCATCCCGATCTTCAGGCGGCAAGCTAACTGCGGACGCGTATGAGGCACTCCCCACGGAACTCCAGGAGGGCGACCACCCTGAGCTTGACGCTTGGATGAAAGCTTGGGAAGACAATGTCGACGAGAAAGAATGGCCGATTGTTCCCGTATCCGCGCTTGCTGCAATCAAGAGCATCCCCGCCCGCGAGCGACTTTCGAAATCGCAGTGCGCGAGTCTACTGCGTACCGCCGATGCCATTGGCTTGGGCGTCGAGCCCGACGCCCGGATGACGGGAAAGTCCTATCGCTGGGACGAACGCGTGGCGTTGTTCTTCCTCGACAAGCAAGAGAAGCAAGATGTGACGAACTATGCCGCCGCATCTCTCCTACTTCGCCTTGGTGCGAGCATCAGCGAGGCCGATGGGCACGTCAAAGCGGAAGAATTGACCTTCATCGCCGATCACCTCGAAGTTCAATTCAAACTCTCGGATGCCGATTCCAAGAGACTTGAACGGTTGCAATATCTATTGCTGCATTCACGGTTCGGTGATAACGCGATTAGCCCGCTGCTCGTGAAGCATTTGCCACGCGAGCAACGTTTGCTCGTCGGCGAGTTTTTAGTGGGTGTGGCGGCCGTCGACCAAGTGATCACCAAAGATGAACTGCGGGTTCTCCGCAAGACCTACAAGTTGTTGGACCTTGATGTCGCGGACCTCGACAAACTCATTGCCCCTCATGTTGCGCCGGACAAGGCCCCCGCCGGGACAACACCGCAGGAGACGAAATTTCGGCTTGATATGCAGGCGATCTCTCGGATCAAAGCTGAAACTCGCCAAGTGGCGGACGTTTTGCTAGATGCAATGGCGGATGACGGCGCATCGGAGGGGTCGTCGTGGAACTCAAGTCCATCAGCAGTCGTCGTGAGGCATTCCCCGCATGTGTTGACGGCCTCAACTCCAACTTCGACCGTACAGAACCACGCCGACGACACGGCACTGGATTCCAGATTCAGGCCGTTCCTCACGGCCGTCTTAGAACAAGAAGAGTGGACACCAGCGGAGCTTCGAGAATTGGCCGACAAATGGAAAGTGATGTTGAGTGGCGCGGTGGAAACGATCAACGAGTGGTCGACGAACCGATACGGGGACTGGCTCATTGAAGAGGGAGATACGTATCATGTGCGGCAGGATCTGATCGAGGAGACGGATTGAAATGAGCAAAGTCATACCCAGGGAGCGGGCCGCCATTTTGCAGTCACTTGCCGCTGGTGTCGTACCATCGATCGGGTTGCATCACATTCAAGTCGGCAGACTCAATGAAGTCGATGCTCTCGTTCGCGACTTGAAACTCGTCGAACAGGGCGGGGCTGCGGTTCGATTCATTGTGGGGCGGTTCGGCAGCGGAAAGACGTTTTTCCTCAACCTGATTCGTAATGTCGCTCAGGCTCGCAAGTTCGTTGTCGCCCAAGCCGACATTACGACTGACCGTCGATTTCAAGGCAACGGCGGACAGGCGCAATCGCTTTATAGCGCACTGATGCAGAATCTCTCGACGAAAGCACGACCGGATGGAAATGCTCTTCAGAACGTTGTGGAACGTTGGATTGGAGACGTCGATCACGGAATTCGTGGCAGCGGTGGTGGTACGGAGGAAGACGTGAAGCAACAGTTTAACAAGCTGCTTCGTCCACTGCAGGATCTTGTCAGCGGTTTCGATTTCGTGAATGTCATGACAAAGTACTACGAGGGTTACCTCGCACACAACGAGGAGCTGCAAGGTAGTGCCTTGAGATGGCTGCGCGCCGAGTACTCGACAAAGGCCGAAGCCCGCCAAGACCTTGGTGTCCGTTCGATTATCGACGACGCGGGGTTCTATGACTATCTCAAGCTGTTTGCTGCCTTCGTCCGCATCGCTGGCTATTCGGGCCTGTTGGTCAACGTGGACGAGCTTGTTGTACTCTCTCACCGTTTGCCGAACAGAACTGCGCGCGACAAGAATTATGAAGCGATTCTGAGGATCATCAACGACTGTTTGCAAGGTAGAGTGGAAGGGTTGGCCTTTCTATTTGCCGGTACGGACGAGTGCTTGGAAGATCCACGGCGCGGACTCTACAGCTACGCGGCACTTGAGCGTCGCCTCCGCGCAAATCCATACGCTACGAATGGAACGCAGGACTACTCTTCACCGATCATTCAATTGGCCAACCTTCGCCCGGAAGATTGCTATGTATTGCTCCTCAATATTCGCAATGTCCACGCTAACGGCGACGAGGCAAACTATTTGATTCCAGACGCGGGGATCGTGGCGTATTTGGAGCAATGCAGCGCAAGAATTGGTGCGGCGTATTTTCAGACTCCAGGCGATACTGTGAAGGATTTCGTCGGTCTGCTCAACATGCTGGAACAGGACCGCTCGCGGAGTTGGCAGGATCATCTTCAACGTCACGATGCGCCGAAGCCAGCGGACAAGCACGCCAAGCAGAATGTAAAGCCTGTGCCCGACCCGGACGGTGACGATTTAATCGAGTTGCGTCGATGACCGACGCACCCGCCTTTGACCGCCTTGCCCGTCCGATCCAGCAGATTCTCTGGGACATGCGTTGGCCTAGCTTGCGCCCTGTTCAAGAGGAAGCGATTCACAAAATCCTCGATGGTGAAGCCGACCTAATCATTTCGGCCCAGACGGCCGCTGGCAAAACAGAGGCTGCGTTCCTGCCGATCTTGTCACGAATGTACGAGAACCCGGCGAACTCGGTCCAGACGCTTTACGTCGGTCCGCTCAAGGCGCTCATCAACGACCAATTCAGGCGACTGGAACGCCTTTGCGAGCGGGCTGAGATTTTGGTGCATCGCTGGCACGGCGATGTCGATGCCGGTCGCAAGAAGGCGCTCGTGGCCAAGCCGTCCGGTGTGCTGCTCATCACGCCCGAGTCGATAGAATCCCTCATGATCAATCGAAGCACGAGCCTGGCTCGTATGTTTCGGTCTCTTCAGTTTGTCGTGATCGACGAGATTCATGCGCTCGTCGGCAGCGAGAGAGGAACTCATCTTCGCAGCCTTCTGTTTCGCTTGCGACGTTACGTTCAGGGTGATTTTCGTATCGTTGGCCTTTCGGCGACTCTAGGCGATCCAGACGTGGTGTTCCCAATCTACTCTCGATGGATGCGTCCGGATAAGGATCGATCGATCGAGCTATTAGACGTACCGACCGAAGGCAAACGGCTCTTGTACAAGATCCACGCCTATGAACGCACCAAATCGGTCAACGAAGTTGAGCAACAGGATGACAACGGTCCTTCTGCAATGCCGCTCGGACTTGCTGAAGAAATGTACGAGCACTTCGCCGGAAGGAAGAATTTGATCTTCGCGAACAGCAAGTCAGATGTCGAACAGTTTGCGGACTCCCTCAACGCCCGCTGTCGCCAGCAACGCCAGCCCGAAGAGTTCTTGGTTCACCACGGATCGCTGAGCAAGGAAATCCGCGAGTTTACCGAACGGGAAATGCAAGGCAGGCGTCCGAGAACGACCGTCTGCTCTTCCACGCTTGAACTCGGCATCGACATCGGCAATGTCAGCGCGGTCGGGCAGATCGATCCGCCGTGGTCAGTTGGCTCGCTTGTACAGCGATTGGGTCGCAGCGGTCGCGGCGAGAACGAGCCCCAATGCATGCGAGTTTACGTCCGCGAAGACGCACTTGACGCGAAAGCGTCCCTCGTGGATCGCCTCTATCCTGATCTGTTGAGAGCCATCGCCATCACCGAGTTGATGTTGCAAGAGCCGCCCTGGGTCGAACCGCCGCAACTTGATGCTTTTGACTTGAGTACTCTGACGCATCAGATTCTGAGCGTGCTTGCCGAGACGGGCGGCTGCCAGGCGTCAGAGGTATTCGCCCGCCTGTGTTCGCGAGGCGCATTTCGCGTCATCGATGCTCAGTTGTTTTCAGGCGTTCTCCGCAGCCTCGGCGCGCACGAAATCGTCGAGCAGATGAATCGGGGAGATCTTATTCTTGCGCCGAAAGGCGAGGCTATCGTCAATCACTATTCTTTCTACAGTGCGTTCGCGAGCGAAATCGAATACAGCGTGGTTTACGGTGCCACGCTCATCGGAATGCTGCCTGCATTATTCCTACCCCAATTCGATGATCACTTCCTTCTCGCTGGCCGCCGTTGGCAGGTCGTGTCCGTCGATGACGACCGGAAAGAGGTCACGGTCCGCCCCTCGCGCGGCAAAAAGCCGCCGAAGTTCTTTGGCGGTGGTGGGGAGATTCATCCGCGAGTACGCCAGATGATGCGAGAAGTGGCGATCGGCGATCGTCAATTCAATTACCTTAACGCCACCGCAGTGCGACTGCTCAGCGACGCACACGCCACGGCACTTCGAGCCGGGCTGACAAATCAGTCGCTCGTTGCCCTGACTCCCGCCAAATGCCTTTGGTTCACCTGGACTGGGACCAAGATTCAACGAACGTTGCTTCTGATCGCGGATTCCATCGGACTTCGTGCTCGCGACTGTGACGTCGCCATCGAATTCGAAGCCGGTGTACCGGACGTTATCCAGAGACTTCAACAAGCATTCCGCGAGCCCATCGACGCCAGTTCGCTCGCCGCGCGACTTCCAGCCAAGCAGACCAGAAAACTCGACCACCTTGTCGCCGTGCCGCTGTTAGTTCAGGCACTCGCCCACGATGCACTCGACGTCATCGGTGCTGAGGGTGTCGTTACGGCAATGTCGAGGTAGTACACCGGCTGAAGAGGGACAGCCGTAGTCGAGGACTCTGAGTCCCAATGGCGTACACACCCGGCCCGTGCGACAGCAACACATCGTCTTCGTGGGCGTGGGATACGTCCAACGCTCAGTTAATTGGACTCATCGCCCGGTCCCAAGTCAGGCACTTCGCGGCAACGTATATCTGCGGCGATGTCGGAGGAGGCCCGTTCCATCACAGCGAGGAGCAGACCCAAACCGTAAATAGCGCTAAGCTCAACCCGATCGTGATGATCGTCATCAACAATCCAGTGACGGCATTCCAAGCCGCCGAGTCGTCTTCCCGCTGTTCGCGGCGGACTTTTTCGCTGAAGTTCGCCTTCCAGACCGCCTGATCGCCTTCGTGTCCTGACATGTGTGATTCTCCTCGCCTAGACAATTACACAGAGATTTCGTGCTTAGTGAAGTTACTAAGATAGCTGACGCGAGCGGTCGCCGACAGGTCAGACAACTGTAGCGAAACTCGTGAGAGTTCGGAGGGTTATCGCAAGCTCCCGAAGTCTCAGTGGGCAAAGCGGAGGCTGGAGGGTTAGGCCAGCCACCGCCTCCCCGTTGCCGCGATGGAGTTGATTCTCCATATTTTTTTACGGGCGTGCGTCTTTCTCGCACCGTGCGACCCCCGTTCTATCGCCTCACACGATCATCCCTACCAGGGATGCTCGCGAGCAGAGGAGTCACCGTCACGTCTTGCACATGCACGGCAGTCACCTCGGCCAGTTTTTCAGCGTAGCAGCGACCACGCCAGCTCTGGCCGAATGTAGCGGGCTCGGCGTGGGTCGTTATCGGGCACTCCGCGACCTTGCCAGATATTCGCCGGGGGATTATTCGCGTCCGACTCGGTTACGTGGACGTGCGATCCGGTCGAGCCTGGACCTTCGTATCCGTGCGTCTCAACATAGCCCAGCAGTTGGCCTGCCGTGACGTACGAGCCGACGCTGTAGGTCAACTCGTTTCGGCCTTGCTGGAACCGGTAATTGGCGTCGGGATGAGCGATCAAGTCTCGCGACGGCCGCAGATGGCCAAAGGCCAGCACCACGCGGTTGGTCGTGATCGTACTGCCTTGCTGCTCGCTGATGAACGTCCTCGCCGACGGCAACGTTACTTCGATCGCGACAGCCATCGTGCCGTAGCCGTCGACCGCCCGAACGTCGATCACGCGACCGCTCACGGGAGACAACACGGCGGTCCCGGCATTGGCCATGTAATCGGCACCCAGGTGGCCGTCGTAGTCGGCGATGGGCGAAACGGCGCTGACATCAAGTCCTTGCTGCACCGTCGTCGTTTCCAGCGACAGGCGATAGTTCGTGTTGGCATTCCCATACGGGTACACCAGCACGAAGTAATCGCCCGACTCGATCACGCGATCGACCGCTTCCGGGTTCATACCACCGTTGAACGAACCAGCGTCGTAACGACCGCTGGCATCGAGCAGTTGTACGTCCGCGTCGGCGCTCATGCCGTCCATCCGCAAACGGAAGGTGCTTGGCGAATTGATGTGAAACCGATAGAAGTCGGCACCGTCTGACTGACCTACGAAGTCGTTCAGCGTTACACTCCCGCTCAACGTGCCCAAATTGCGGGCTTGTTCGCGAGAATTGCCAGCGTTGTCAGGCGGTCCGTCGGCGGCCACTCGCAACGTCAGCCGATAATCGGTATCGCCGCTATAACGGTAAACACGAATGAAGTAGGTGCCCGCGTCCAGCGTGCGACGAATGTCTTCCGACTGACTTCCGCCGCGCGTCGAACTGGTGATCGTCCGCCCGCTCGAATCGAGCAGTTGAACGTCGGCGTCCGCACGTAAGCCGTCGAGAGCCAGCTCGAAGGTGCTGCGTCCGGACAGTTCGAACCGGTAGTAATCGTCGCGGTCGTTGTTGCCGACGGCATCGAAGTAGCTCCGCTCGCCACTCAGCACACCCAGATTCCGGGCCTCGGCGAGCGAATTGCCGGCATAGTCCGGCACCGTGGGCTGGTTCGGCGTCACATTGAGCGTCAAGCGATAGCTGGTATCGCCGCTATAACGGTACGCGCGAACGAAGTACGTTCCGGGTTCCAGCGTCCGGCTGATGGATTCGGCGTTGCTTCCGCCGCGAGTCGAACTGGCGATCGTCCGCCCGCTCGCATCGAGCAGCTGCAAGTCAGCGTCGGCCCGCAAGCCGTCGAGGCCGATCCGCACCTCGCTTTGCCGGTCAATCTGAATTCGATAGTAGTCGTTCGGGTCCGCGATTCCGACGAAGTCCGAGATGACGCGAGCGCCGTCCTGCGATCCCAGATTGGTCGCCGTAGTCAGCGTGTTCCCACCAAGATCAGCCGTCATCAGACGTCGGTCTTCTAATCGTTCGGCGAACATTCGTCGAGCGACATGGGGCCGTCGATTACGACGGTTGCGATTCGGCGATTTCTTGATAATCTTTTGCGACATGACATGAACTCCTGTGCAAACAAATAGGGGTTGATTCGCCGACCGTCCACAATGATCGGCCGGTTCAGAAGAGAGAGTCGCAAGGCAGGCGGCGACCGACGATGAATTCGCGGAAATTTTTTCGAGGAACCGGCGACGACGGAACAGCGGCGCGTTCCTGCCCCACTTAGTAGGCCGGACCAAGGCTTTGCGCAGTTCCGGCAGCGACCTGGCGTTTCTGTCTTGCCGGAACTGCGAAGACTTGTTCCGGCCTACTTTTGCTCGCCGTCGATTCGCGTTAAACGACCAAATGCGCCAACCTAAGTCGCGTGCGGTAGAGAATCGGACGAGAAACAATTCTGCTCATGCGTACTCCTGTCCCCAACGAGCTTGTCTCGTTGGAACAAGAGATTGGTGAGTTAGTCGCGAACGCGACCAGCCGAGACCCCAACGGGCTCGTCCCGTTCGGTGAATCAGATTCGACGCCATCTCGTTCAGCAAAGTGGCGACGCGGCCTCTCATTCACCCACGAGCCGAATTCACGGAGTCTCGCTTCTCAAAGACCGTTTCGCGACTGCGTGAGAACTCGTTGCAGTCAGCACCACAACCTGAAGCGTCAGA
>CAUJKL010001076.1 GCA_963204995.1 Planctomycetota bacterium
CCCCGCAGCCGATCCGCGAGATCGAGGATCTGTACGAAGTGGCCTTGGTCGCTCGATAGCAATGTCAGCCCGAACATGGCCGCGTAACTTGCCGCAATGACGAGCGAGAAACAGGTTACGACCCACACGGAACTCCAGTCCGGCAACTGCACGAGATAAACGGCATACGCACACTGCAACAGGCCAACCAATAGCAACCCACACGCCCACCGACTCAAACCTTCGGACGTGTCGCTGAGCGAGTGTTCGACGACATCAATAATTGCCGGCACGATCCCGATGAGACCGGTGATCAGAAGTGCCGTCGCCAACCATCGCACTGTCGCGACTTTATCGCGGTCTGCTTCGTATCCCCGAACCGGTATCTCGACGTCGTCGGAAGCGGGTTCGGCATTTGGATGCGGGGCTTCATTAGCGATCAGGTTCTTTGTCGCTGGCTCGGGCACTGTTGCCGGCTCGGATTCAGGCTTTGATAAAGTTAAGGATGGCAACAGGCTTGGTGCCACTTGGTCGTCGACAATCTCCGCTGGTGCCTCTCGCTTGATTGTTTCGGAAAGCGGCTCGGCGCGGTTCTTACTCGCCGTTGGCAGCGGCGGAGGCCTTTTGGGTGTATCGGGTTTTCGCTCTGTTTGTTCTGGCGAAGGTTCGGACTTGAGCGGTGTAGAAGAAGGCTTCGATGGTTCCGGCGGCTGCTCCTTGGCAGCTACTGGTTCGATGGCACGGGTGTGGACCGGTGGCGGTTCCGGATCGGGAAGATCCACGAGCGAAGACAAAGGCTTTTCGATTTTGGAACGGGGCGGCGTCGGTGCCGGTTTGAGCTTGGGATTGGCTTGGCGGGCTTCGAGTTGTGCCCGACGCTTCTCGACAACATCGGAAGGAACTCGCAGCTTCCGTTCACACTTGGGGCATTTGATGCGTTTACCCGCCGAACCCGACGAGACCAGCAACTTACACCCACAGATACAGCGACACTTTAGAGCCATGAGACGATGCGAACGGTAGGGATTGGACACGACGAAACGCCACCTCTAGTTTCGTAGCGAGGCGACCGCCGGTCAACGACACGTAGATCGGGCTTGGCATATCGCAATTTCATTGGATTTCACCGCATCACTGTGCTAAAACAACTCCTACCGTTTCGCTTGAACAAGGGGGAGAGAGTGATGTCGGGTGGGTTTGATCCCTATCACAAGTGGCTGGGCATTCCGCCGCGCGAACAACCTGCGAACTACTATCGCTTGTTGGGACTGGAACTGTTCGAAGCAGACCTCGATGCCATCGAGTGTGCTGCGGATCGCCTCATGAAATACGTTCGCGATGTGGCGACCGTCGAACAACGCAAGTATGCTCGCGAAGTACTCGACGAGTTGTCGATTGCGAAGCGTTGTTTGCTGATTGCTGAACACAAGCAAGCGTATGATGCCGGACTTCGGGCGGGGAAGGCGACGACGCGTGTTGCGAAGCAAGCTCCGCCTCCGCCGAAGAGCGAACCGCCGGCCGCAGCCCAAGTCGCACCTGTTCTACCAAAGACACGAACCCTCGCACGCCATCAACCGAAGCAGAAGCAGAAGTCGAAGTCGAAGCCGTCGCGAATGCTGGCGATTGCTTCGGTGAGCGTCCTGATAGGCGTGGGGGCGGTTGGAGTTTTATTCTTTCCAGACAACTCCAAACCGACAAAGCAAATCGCAAAGACTGATGCAAAGACTGGCGCAAAGACTTCCGAAGTATTGGAAACTCCGGAAGTCTCGAAGCAACCGGCAGACGTCGGGCCGAGCGCGGTTCCGGGTAGCGAACCGCGTGAGCAGAGGGCGGAAACGGTCGTTACCACAACGCCTGAACCCGCAGCAGAGTCGCCGTTGCCAGAGTTCGTAACTCAATCGCCCAGCGCGGAACAGCCGATCGCCAGCGCAGCACCGATGGAGAATGAAACATCACTCGTCGCCGTGAGCGACTCGGTCGCGGAAGCGGCGGCGGAGTCGAGCGACTCGAAAGAGCTGGCACCCGATAACGAGGTTTCTGTTGATGAAGTCGGTCGAAGTGGTGAGCGAGGCGGGCTGCTCCGTGAAGTCTGGACGAAGGTGATCGGAAACAAGGTTGAGGAGTTTGTGCAATATGTCGCCGAACATCCGGAACCGAATCAGACAGAAACAATCGATCGATTTGAACCACCGGAGGACTTTGGCGATCAGTATGGCCAACGGCTTCGCGGCTACTTACATCCACCAATAACCGGCACCTACGAGTTCTCGATTCGTGCGAATGCGGAAGGTTGGCTGTATGTGAGCACCGACGCACTGCCCGAGAACAAACGACGCGTGGAACCGGGCACAAAGATCGAACTGGCAGCTGGGAAAGTGTATTACGTCGAAGCATTGCACAAGGAGAGCACCGGACGCGATTATCTGAGCATCGGTTGGAAACTGCCCGATGGCAGCGACGTTGTGCCGATTCCCGGCGAGCAGTTGTCCGTGCAATATCGCATCGCGCCTCGACACGAGACGGAGTTCGTCGTGTTGATGCCGCAGTCTGCGGAATCTTCGTCGGGCGTAAAGTTCGACTTGCTCGACGATGGAACGATCTTGGCGACCGACCACGCGAGCGACAGTGAAACCTATCAGCTGACTTTTGCATCCGACATGAAATCGATCACGGCAATTCGCCTCGAAGCCATCCCTCACGAAAGCCTGCCCGCATCAGGGCCAGGACGGGGAATTGGCGGGCGGTTCGCGCTGGCGGAACTATCTGTAACGGTGTCAGATAACGCGGCGTCAGACGCCTCACGACCAATGACCTTCGCGGCGGTCGTCGATGGTGCTGGACATGATCTGCGTCGCATCGTGGATGGCGACGTGAAGACGTTCTGGCGAGAGACGGGTCGCGGGAAGCAAGCCGTCGTCACGCTGGTAGCTGGCGATCCAACTCCGCTCGCGAGCGGAGGCGTTGTACAAATCAGGTTAGTCCAGCGAGAGAGCGTGGGCTGCCTGCGAGTGCTCGCCACTTCGGCACCCGACCCTCGGTCGATGTTAGTGTCGCCGACAAATCGCCGAGACGAAACCCTCTTTTCGCTGTTCGTGAACCTGGGAGGCGACGACTTCACCGCGCCGGATGGAGTGCGGTGGCAAGCGTCGAAGCTGTTCGATAACGCAACTTTCGGTCACGAAGGGGGACGAGGCGTCTCGGAAGACCTGATTGCAAACAAAGTTCAGGGCACTGCGCAACGAGGCATCAACGCCTTCCGTGCGCTGGTCCCATCAGGAACCTACGATGTGACGTTGTACTTCTGCGAGTACTGGTCGACGACGCCAAGCAGTCGCCAGTTCGCCATCGCCGTCGAGCAGCAAGTTGTGGCGGCTAACTTCGATCTGTTTCAAGCGGCCGGCGGGTTTGCGAAGCCGCACGTGTACCCAATTCGCAACGTGCCAGTCAACGACGGCAGACTGGATATTCAATTCGGCGAAACGAGCAACGGCGCGTCAACGATCTTGAACGCAGTTAGCATCCAGCAGGTTCGCTGAGGGGCTGTGAAAAATCGTGGGATAGGCTTCCAGACTGTCATTTACCCCATATTATTTACAGTCTGGAAGCCTATCCCACCAATAAAATCACAGCCTCTGAGGGGCATACAGATCCATGACGAGGAAATGGGCGACGCAGGATCGCACCAGTCACGCGATCATCGACTCGATCTTAATAACACCAACCGCCATAGTTGCCACCGTAATACGGGCTGCCATAGTAGCCGCCACCATAATACGGGTTGCCATAGTAGCCGCCACCATAGTACGGGCTGTAGCTACGACCTCCGTAGTTCGGTGCGTAGTAACCACCGCCATATCCATAGCCTCGATAGTACGAGCGACCGTAGGAGCGGTAGCCGTAAGCTGGACCTCCATAGAAGCCTACACTCGGCCCCACGCCGAACCCGAAACGTACATGGGCCGCTTCGGCCGTGCTGCTCAAGGCACCAATCGTCAAGGCAACTCCTAAGACACTGAGCGTAAATAAGCGTTTCATCGTCGTTTCTCCTGATGCCTCATGGTTGATTGCTGACGACGCCCACCGCAGTCGTCGTACGCCGATCTGCCGCGAGGCAGCAGAGATCGGCCAAACATCGTTGTCTTCAAACAGTGCAAGCGGTGTACCAACGGCAATCTTGCGAATGGCCGAAGCAACGCTCACGAAATAACTTCATGAAACGAGGTGGCTGGGGCTGAGTCCGCGAAGCCCCGGCTTACCATGAACTCCAATCAGCCGTGGCGTCGAAGACTCCGCCACAGCCACCTGCCCGCCTGTTTCAAGATGTGGAAGTTATTTCCTGGACGATCCTTATTTCGCGAGCGTTGCTACATGACATTTAGCCGGAGCGTAGAAGGTAGAGAGCTCCCCCGGCCCGAAGGGTCGACACAACCACTGCCGGGTGCCGTAAGGCCCCGGTCGACAGATCGCTGATTTACTTCCCAAGCCCTGAAAGGGCGACACAGCGAGGACAACACCTTGGCAGGAACTCATCAACAGCGCCTCGACCGTATCGTGTTCAGCACGAAGAACCGCGAGGCCTATCTCTCCGCTGGACATCGCCACGAGGTTTTTGCCAACATGTTGAATATGACCTTCGATATATCTGGGAGTCGCGATACTAAATGTGTCGCCCTTTCCGGGCTTCGGTACGCACTTGGCAATCGATCCGGGGCCTTACGGCACCCGGCAGGGGTTGTGCGGACCCTTCGGGCCCAAGACGGAAAACGACTGTTAAATTCAGGCCGCAAGTCGATCGTATACGTGCGAAGATTTAGCCGAAGTAGCAACGCTCACGAAATGACTTCCTCGTTTCGCGTATTCCGAGGGCTAATTGGCGTAAACCCAGAAACAATTGAGGTTGTGAAAAAATCGTGGGATAGGCTTCCAGCCTGTCATTTTACCCGTATTTCTGACAGGCTGGAAGCCTATCCCACCCAATAAAATCACAGCCTCAATTGGGAAAGTCATATCAACTCGCGACCAAATGTTGTTTCGGATCGCCAGCCAGACGCTTCGGCGGTTGCATGAAAACTGATCTCGGTGGTCAATTTTCGTTCGCCGGATACTCAGCGGCCTCGGGGATCTTTGCACCCGATGAACTGAAGACGAAGCGAATCTCGACGGTGAATCGGGGATTTGCGATTAATAGGGTTGACGGCGAACAAGTAGGCTGCCGGTTCCAACGAGCAGTTGGCATGTGCTTTGCGTTATAAATCGTCTGACGTATCTTCATCGCGTCTTCGACCTGGGTCGGCGTCGTCAAGCGCGAAGAATGAGGTGAAAGCCAGAAGGTTTCGCATCAGGAAAGATAAAAATGACCACCGACATACTTCAGGTTCGGGAACGAGCGCTCGAGTACGAGTTCTGTCATAAGATTGATGAGGAACTGTGGCGAAAGCTGCGAGAGCGGGTGAATTCTGACAATCGCCGTCGGGCATTGGCAGTTGCGACAGGGATCAAGGATGAACGAGTACTCGACGAGTTGGTTGCCTCGGAGATCAATGGCGAAACGATTATGGCGTTGTCTCTGTTCCCGCTTGTCTGGATTGCTTGGGCGGATGGACACATCGAGCCAGATGAACGTGCGGCTATTCTCGCAAGTGCGGAAGCGGCGGGGCTGGTCCGTGAATCGGCCAGCTATCACATGATCGAGGTGTGGCTCGACCACCGCCCGAACAGCATATTGCAGACTGCGTGGAAGGATTACGTCCACTACCTCGCCAAAACGATGCCACCGGCGGTCTTTCAAGCCTTCAAGAAGAACGCTTTGCGCCGAGCACACGAGTTGGCCGACTCGATCTGCTTCCGATATGGCTTTCACCACGTCGAGTCTGTCCAGGATGCCATTCTGGACCAGCTAGTCGAAACGTTCCGCTACAAAAATTGCGCATAGATGATCGTTTACAGAGGAGGTCTCCAGATGTTTGGCGTTGGTCAAGCAGAGTTGATGATTATTGCGTTCGTCGGAATTTTGTTGTTCGGCAATCGGTTACCGAAGCTCATGCGAGATCTGGGCCGCGGCCTGACCGAGTTCAAACGCGGTTTGCACGAAGAGTCTGGCGAATAATGCTGCGTTCCGGAGCGGATCGCTAACGTCCCACCGATGTTCGGACAAGTTCCTGGCAATTCGACGCCCATTCGCACACTTGCTGTGGCAACTGCACGTGCAACGAGCGTAGAGTCTGCCCGCGGCAACTTGTTTGCGCGAACCGGTGCAAGCTCGTCGAACACCACGTGGAAACTGCTGTGGATGTACCAACAGACAGCCCCGCATCGACACAACCACTGCTCATTCTGACTAGCGTTGTTCCAAAGTTGCCGAGCGTTCGACGGACATACCGAGCGCTTCGAGGCGGGCGCGGAGCGTGGTGCGTGTGATGCCTAGTCGTTTCGCGGCTTGCGTCAGATTGCCATCGGTGTATTCGAGTACTTCGGCGAAGATCTGCCGCTCGGCCAGGCTAACTAGCTCGCGGTGGATGTCGTACGAACCCGCCTGAAGTCGCTCGCTGGTCAGTTTCGCAAACTCCTGCCGCAGCGTGTTCGGCTCGGTCGATCTGCTGCTGGTCGATGTTGCGCGCAGAAAGTCCGGGAGAAAGGCGGGCACGATGACGGGGCCGGTGGCTTCGAGCAGGGCATGCTTGATGACGCTTTGCAGTTCTCGCACGTTACCCGGCCAGCGATAGGACATGAGTTGGTCCATGGCTTCCGGAGCGATGCCGGTAAGCGGCTTTCCCAACTCGTTCGCGAAACGCCGGATGAAGTGGTTCGCGAGCAATCGGATGTCGTCGCCGCGCTCGCACAAGGGCGGCAAGTGAATCGTGTAGACGTTCAACCTGTAAAACAAGTCGCTCCGAAACTGCTTGTCTTCGATCGCCTGCTCGAGATTGCGATTCGTCGCCGCAATCACTCGTGTATTGCTCCGTACGGTATCGCTGCCGCCGACGCGCTCGAACGTTTGGTCTTGCAGCACGCGCAGAATCTTCGTCTGCATCAGCGGTGTCATGTCGCCGATTTCGTCAAGGAACAACGTGCCTTCGTTACATAGTTCGAACTTACCGATGCGTTTGTGATCAGCTCCCGTGAACGCTCCTTTTTCGTGACCAAACAACTCGCTCTCCAGAAGTTGTTCTGGAATTGCGGCGCAATTGATGGCCAGGAATCGGCCGTTAGACCGGGAGCTGTAATGATAGATCGCGCGAGCAATCACTTCTTTGCCCGTTCCGCTATCGCCCAGAATCAAAACGGTTACGTCCTGCCTGGCGACACGCCCAATCGACCGATAGACTTCCTGCATCGCAGCGCACTGACCGATCAACAGATCCGTTGCTGAGTCGTCTGCTTCGTCCTCTGCCTGGTCGATCGGCATCACGGTCGGCACGCGCGTCATACGGCTCGTGTCTGCCGCATTTTTGACCAGCGGGATCAACGTGTCTGGATCGAGCGGCTTGAGGACGTACTCAAACGCACCCCGCTGCATCGCTTCGATCGCGGTTCCCGCCGTCCCGTGTCCGGTCATCAGGATAATCGGGATCTTGGCATCAACGCGGTGCAGCTTTTCAAATAGCTCCATCCCAGACATATCCGGCAAGCGTATATCGCACAGCACGACATCCGGCGTCGCGGCCAGAAACGCATCGATCCCACTTTTGGCGTCTTCACACGTCGTGACGTCGTAGTCCGGAAATGCCAAACCGATCGTTTCCAAGATCAGCGGTTCGTCGTCGATTACTAACAGCCTCGTCATCTACTCTGACTCCCTCCGCGATTTCTTATCCAATACCGTTCGCACCAAATGCAGTAGTCGTTCGTCCGAGTACGGCTTGGGCAGAAAGCCATCCACGTCGGCCAATCGCCCGCCTTCATCGCTGGGGCGACGGAAGCCGCTACTGGCGATGATGCGAACCTGCGGATTAATCGCCCGCAAACCATCTTTGGTTGCAAAGCCATCCATGCCGGGCATCATCATGTCGAGAACAACTAGACTGATCGTATCGGATGCACGTTGATACGTCTCCACCGCTTCGCTGCCGCTGGCTGCTGTTATCACGCGGTAACCGGCCGATTCCAGCATGACACAAGCCGTTTCCAGGATCATCGATTCGTCGTCTACCAGTAAGATCATTTCGCCAGCGCCAGCAGGAATGGCGGCACCATCGTCGTGGATGCTGGTTGCTGTGTCTCCTTTGGCAGATGGCAGGTAGATGGCGAACGTTGTTCCATGTCCCTGTTCACTCGAGACCGCGATATCGCCACCGTGAGTGCGGATGATTCCCAAGGAAGTGGCCAAGCCTAATCCGGTCCCTTTCCCTTGTTCTTTGGTCGTAAAGAACGGGTCGAAGATGCGTTCGATGATCTCGCGAGAGATACCCGTGCCCGTGTCTGCGACGGTGATCAGAACATGCGGGCCGGCTTGCAGCGCGTCGCTGTGCTGTGTCTGCGAGGGATCGACTTGGATGTTGGTTGCTCGCAACTCGAGCGATCCTCCGAGAGGCATCGCGTCGCGAGCGTTGATGGCGAGGTTCATCAGCACTTGCGACAACTCGGTGGCGTCACCGCTGACCGCGTGTAAGTCGTTGCTGCAATCAACTCGCAATTCGATGGTTTTGGGCAGGGTGTGGCTGAGAATTTCCTTCGCTTCCAGCATGATATCGCGGACATCGATTCTTTCTTGGATACCCTGTTCACCCCCAGCGAATGCCAACAGCTTCTTAATCATCTGGGCTCCCCGCTCGGCACTCGCCACAATCGTTTCGGCCAGTCGTTCGCGATTGTTGTCGCTACGCTTGATTAACTTCGCGCCCATCAAGATTGGCGTGAGCACGTTGTTCAGATCGTGAGCAATGCCGCCGGCGAGTGTGCCAATACTCTCCAGTCGCTGCGAACGACGTTCTTTCGCTTCATGCATTTTTCGCGAGGTGATGTCAAAGCTGATGATCAATTGAGCCGCCGGTTCGCCGTTCTCGTTCCGGATCAGCGAACGTCGATGTTCGATGGCAATTTCGCGTCCGTCCTTGCCGGCTTGCGACACTTCCGTCGAGTACACACCTTGCTCCAGGACAAAACGTCGTCCTGCTTCCCACAACTCGCGTTGATTCGCAAACAAGATGTCGGCGACGTTCAATCCGATCGCTTGCCCTTCGGACAGCCCATACAGCAATCGAGAGCCTCGGTTCCAGAACAAAATGCGATCGTTCATGTCACAGAGAAGAATCGCGTCGCGAACTTGGTTGAGCATCTCGGCCTGTTCCCGAATTTTGGCCTGACTCGCTTTCGATTCGCTGAGGTCGCGAAACCGTAAAGTGAGAAATCGCCTGCCTCCCACGATCATGCGGACCAAAGTGCATTCGCAGGGAAACTCCGATCCATCGCTTCGTAACGCCACACGATCGGCGAAGAAGCGCTTCGTTTCGGACGATTTCAAAAAGTCTTGAATCTCAGCGGCGACAGCTTTTCGTAAACGCTGCGGTACGAAGCTTAGCAACGGTTCGCCGACGGACTGTTCTGCATCACAGAGATACATCTTCGCGGCTGCCGGATTCATCAAGTGTGCCGATAGATCCTCGGTAAACAGGATAATTCCATCGGGGGCGGAATTGAAAATCGCAGCGAGTTCTGCTTCGCTAGATCGCATTTGGGCCTCGGCCCGATCGCGTTTCCGCCGGTCGATATGCGCGACGACGCCGGTTAACACGAACAGAGTCAGCGCTAATAAATTGCCGGCAATGATAAAACGTTCAGACGCAGCGGCCAGCAACTCCGTATCTTTCTCGCGCTCGGAAAGTAAACGCTCTTCTTCGTCCAGAATCTCGGTGACGACCTCGCGGATGTCATTCATGATTTTCTTGCCTCGTGCGGCAACAGCGATCTGACTTGCGTTGTCGGCGATGATTGGTGTTGGTGATTCACGCCGCAGTGAAATCGCTTCCGCCAGGACTTCTCGCTTCTTGTCGACGAGTGCTCGCAGTGAATCCAGGCGCACTTGCTGATCGGAATCGCCCTGAGTCAGCATCCGTAACTTGACAAACTTCCGTTCCACGTTGTCCAGGCCGTCGTGATAAGGTTCGAGATAGGACGTGTCGCCGGTCAAAAGAAAGCCGCGTTGCCCGGTCTCCATGTCCTTGATCGACGAAAACAAGCCGTGTGTCTCTTCGCGCACTGCGTACGAATGACTCGCGAGCGTCTCGCCGTGCCGCACGTCGACGGTGTTCTGATAGGTTACGATTCCGAACATGGCTACCAAAACGGAAGCCAAGGCAATCGCCAATGTGATCCAATTGGTGGGTTTGCGGTATGGCATGAAGGTTCTCGATCACGAGACACGGTTGCGGAAAGAATTCTAGTCGGGCGGACATTCTCTGCCCGCGCCAATCGGTGTTTCTCGGCAATTTGCAGCTGTACGCCCGATTCTATACCGACGCATCCGTCGACCGAATCGGCAGTTCGGGAATTCGCTAGACGTATCGTAGCCAACTGTTTCGGCGTTGTATGTCTGCTGGCACGGATTGTGCATTTCATCGCGGAGGAACAGTCGCCACTGATGGCGCAACAGTCACTTACGGCAAGCGAGGCTCCACCGTTGATCATTCAAGACGAATTATCGCAGGAGATCACATGCGCATACCTAGAGGCCGCCGAATCGTGGCGCGGGTGCGACTGGCCAATGACGTTCGGTTCTCGACGCATTGAGCTGGGGGGATTGAAAGCTTACCAAGCTCGATTGCTGGCAGAGGCAACTTCGGGAGAGGAATCGCAAGCTTGGAGCGAGGCCACTTGCTGGCTGGAGCAAGTAGAGCAGGACGCCAGCGACGCACGCTCAGAGGCCTCGATTGCTCTCGATCTACTAGTAAATCAGGAATGGGCCACGGCCATGAGGCGACTCGACAAAGCCTGTGCGTTGGAATCTCAATATCACAAACGACTGGTCTGGGGACCGCTTCGCGACCTGATCGCGGCCTGGAATCATGGCACTGGCGAGAGCGGATCGACGGCCTGACCGAGTGCTCGACGGAGGGGGCGAAAGGTCCACTTTCTGCTCAGATCGACCAGGCATTGATCGGCGATCACTGCTAGCACAGCAAGTACGGCTTGAGAACAAGTGTTTGCAAACTTCGCAAAACACTTGATGGTCGCTCGCGACGGACATCAATCGGCAACTGCTGGCGTTTTCTTTAACGCAAATCACCGATGGCATAGCATGTGCAGTTCTCCGCCAACCAAGCATGTCGAACACACTCAAGTTCACGGAAGGAACTCAATATGTTGGTACTCAGCCGAAAAGAATCAGAGCAGATCGTGATTGGAAAGGATACCGTCGTGACCGTCATGCGGATCTCCGGAAATCGAGTCCGGTTGGCGATCGAAGCGCCGCAATTTGTCCGAATTTGGCGGGCAGAATTGAGGCCCTATGACGAAGCTCCGGCGGAGTTTATTGAACTTGATCTTCCCGCCATGGTCGCCGAGGTCGAAGATTCCTCTCAAATCCCAGAATTGGGTCTTCTCGCAGCGCGATAATCCGGAAGGGTCGACGATTTCCCTTCACTCTGCTGATGGTCGCGACGCCGATCGCCGTCGTGATTTACTCGCGAGCTCACTTGGGCTCGTTGGGTGCCGCCGTTCGTGAACAATTTGGCCACTTCGTTCGCGATTTCTTTGACGGCCACTTGCATCGCGTGTTCACTTCGATTCCCTTGACAGCCAGGAGCTAACATTTTTGTGAGCATATCATGAGAAAGCTGCGGTATGTCAAAACATCGCGTGACAAGACGCACGTGTCAGATTTGTCAAAAAGAGTTTCCTGCGGTCGAGGTAATGCCAGCGGCGCTGGTGCGGCAGGCGGTCACGACGCGCATCCAGCAGGACCATCCGCAATGGTCGTCCGAGGGCTTCATTTGCTTCTCCGATTTGAATCGCTATCGCACCTTGTATGTCGAGCAAGTCCTGACCGAGGAGCGCGGAGAGCTGACGGAACTCGATACGGAAGTGCTTCGCAGTCTCCACGAGCAGGAATTGCTGTCAGCGAACACTAACGAGGAGTTTGAAGATGATCAGTCGCTCGGAGCTCGTTTGGCCGACCGATTTGCCTCGTTTGGCGGCAGTTGGACGTTTCTGATTTCCTTCGCGGTCATAATCACCGTGTGGATCATCATCAATTCGCTTCTCATTGCGTCTCGCCCCTTCGATCCCTACCCCTTCATACTGCTCAATCTATTGCTCTCGTGCCTCGCCGCGATTCAAGCCCCGGTGATCATGATGAGCCAGAATCGGCAAGAGGCTAAGGATCGTGTACGGGCGGAGTACGATTATCGAGTCAATCTGAAAGCAGAACTCGAGATCCGCCACTTGCATGCCAAGCTTGACTTGCTGCTGACCCATCAGTGGCAACGGCTGTTGGAAATCCAGGAAATCCAGATGGAGCTGATGCAAGAATCGCGGACTGACAAACATAATTCGCGGTGAGCGAGCTCGTCATCATCGTTCACCCGCGCGGCGTCCTTCAACGGGGTCGCGGCAGGCATTGTCGCAAGGACCGAATCACGATCGGTCACCTCGCAACGTGGGGTCGTCAGATTGAAGTTTTGGAGGCGTGAAACGTGTCGGTTGCCATGCTTCGGGAACGGTGCGTAAATGCAAATCACACTGCGGGAACGCGATCTCAATGCCGGCGGCCTGAAGTTGCGTGTGGATCCCCGAATGCAGGTCGTTGAGCGTTGCCAGTTTGCCATCGAGCTGAGGTAGATAGCAACGGATGATGAAGTTTAAAGTGCTGTCTCCGAATTGTTCGAACGTAACAGACGGTACGGGATCTTCGAGAACATTCGGATGCGAGTTGACAATTTGCAGCATCAGTTCTCTGGCGCGTTTGGTATCGGACCCGTAGGCGATGCCGACATTGATCACCAATCGATTCGTCGAATTGCTCAGCGTCCAATTCAGCAACTTTGTCGTGACAAACTCTTTATTGGGAACGATCAACTCCTGATAGTCCCAATTCCGGAGCACCGTAGCGCGCATATGGATTCGTTGGACGACGCCCGTGATTCCGTCGACTGTTACAACATCGCCGACGCGAATAGGTCGCTCCAACAGTACGATTAGTCCTGACACGAAGTTGGCGAAGATCTCTTGCAGCCCGAAGCCCAGTCCGACGGTTGCTGCGGCGACCAGCCAACCATATTGCGACCAATCGATATGAATGAAGCTAAAGCCGATGACCACGCCCACCACCGCCAAGGCATAGCGTGCGATCGTCGTCACGGCATAACGTGCGCCTGCGTCCAACGGCAAACGCTGTAGAAAAAGCAACTCTAACAAGCCGGGGACATTCTTCACCGCCACGAACGTCAAGCAAAACGTCAGGCCACATAGGAACAAATGCTTCAAGGTGATGATCTCAATCCGGTTGGGAAGATTCAGCCGCCACACTTCGATGCTCGACAGGAACTCGAATGCCGGTAAGACATCGTTCCAAATCCACCAGCCACTAAGGAATGCCGCCAAGATGACCAGGATGCGGGCGAATTCTCGCGTCTGCCGTGTCACTTCCACCATGTCGACCGCCGTTTCGGCCTCCTTAAGGAAATCGTCTTGCGTCTGGCTCGCTTCGCTTTGGATGGCGCGTTGTCTGGCGGCCATCTTTTGCTCGAATGTCAAGCGACGACGATGCACGAGAATCCAACGCAACAGCAAGCCCGTCACCGTTATCAAGGCCACCGCGACGGCCATGCTTTCCATGAACCGCTGCGCGAGTTGGAATGCTGAGTAGTAATAGCCCGCAACTGCCAAGCCGAAGAGAATGCACGGCATGCCAAACGCGGCGGCGAAGACCAGGGTTCGCAGGCGGAACCCGAAACGAGTGGGCTCACGTTCGCTACGTTCCGCAGTCTCAACGCGTTCGGGACGCAGCGTTCGAAACGCGAGCAACGCGGTGCAAGCCATCAATCCCAGAAAGCACATCCGCCCCAAGGAATGGTCAAAAAGTTCATTCGGCTGCCCCCGTAATAAAACCATCAGGAACACGAGAGGCGTCGTGAAGGAGAACCAACGCAGATGTCGAGCAAACAATCGCCTCGACTTCTCCGGCCAACCAAAGTGGCTGTCGGCCAACCCTCCGGCCCGCAACACTTGTCGCGCGGATTCGACCATCAAGAGGAACGCCGCACTGGAGACGCTGGCCCAGCCCAGTGCGAGTGTCGTCGGCGTGCTGTTGGATTCTCTTCCCAATTGCCAGCCGACGAAAAACAACAGCGTCGGCCAGACGGCACCGATCAACAGCGTCAATACGGCAGCCTCTCCCGTGGGCTTAAACTCGCGACAGCGACGAGGTTCCGCGCGCTCGCCTAGTTCCCGCAATCGTTGACGGAACCGATGCTGACGGAATAGTAACCCGAGGAATACCGCGCCGAATATGATCGTCAAGAAGGGCTTTTGTCGCAGTCCCGCCATCGCAACTCCCACAACCTCAAGCCATTCGGACGGTTGCGACAACCACTTCAATGCGGCAGCGGCGGCGCTCAGGTCAGAGACGCCCAGCGGCGGCACGCTTCGCACCCACAGTATCCAACCATCGATATAGGACGTGTACTCGTCGATCTGTTGCACAAGTTCGCGTTCGGCGCTGTCCAACGCGACCAGCGACTCGAAGTAGGATCGCTGGTTCTGCAACAGCGAGTCGAGTTCATCGCGTTGTGCCTCCAATAATCGACTGGCTTGAGCTCGCAGCTTCGGATCGCTGCTGTCAATATGCAGTTTATCAAGAGTCGCTACGGTTGCTTGCTCCAATCGCGTGAGGTCCGTCCGAGTGTCTTCGAGTTGCAGCAGCTTGAGCTGCAACTCCTGCACGGTTCCGCGACGCGTGTGGTCAGGATGATGCAGCCCTCGCAGTACGGCAAGGTCGTTACGTTTGGAGCGGAGAAAGAGACCTAAGGCATCGGTCAGCCCGACCGTTTCGACCTTCTCCCGCGTCCGATGCGACTCTTGCTTGACGCTGTCCAACAGTCGCTCGGCTTCCGAACGCGCATTCGCAGTATCCTTGAGTTGTAGGAGTATCGCCTGATTTTCGGTTGCGTAATCGAGCGTTGTCTGGGCGATTGGCTTAATCGAATCGGGCGTTTGATCCAGAACCCGCCCCGCGTCGTCGACTTGCGAACTGACTTCCGTGCGCCGTAACTGATCGACGCGATCCAACAAAGCCTTTTGTGTTGCATCCGCCAGCGACAGCTTTTGGCCCGCTAGGTCGCGTTGTTTGGGAAGCAACTCGGTCGTCGCGGCATACGCTGGCAGCTCCTTCTCGAGCGCCGCGATGCGACTGGTCAGCGATGCGGACTGCGTTCGCAATAGCGTCCGACGCGCGCGAGTCAGCAGCGGATGTTCGTTCTCGGGAGTCGCAGTCGCTAATTGCTTGGTGACATCGGCAAGTTGCTTTCTGGCTGCTTCGAGTTCGAGAGGAACTTCTCGTTGTCGAACTTGCCTGGCGGATACTTCGCTAGTGAGTCTGGCAAGTTCGTCGCGACCACGCAGGACTTCAGCTTCGGCAGTTGCCAGTTGTTGTTGAAGCTGCGGGAGTGTCAATGAGCTTTCCAAAGACGGCGGCTGTTTTGGCAGTTGATTCAACTCCTTCGTCACTGCCGTCAAATCCAGCGCCGCGTTGGAAATCATCCCCTCGAAACGAGCCGCGTCTTCAGACGACTTACCGAGCACGTCCAGCGCTGCGGCGGCCTGCTGGTATAACTGTTTGGCACTTGCTTTTTTGGCATCGTCCAGATCCGTGGCAGCATCGACCTCCTGGATCGATGCAGTGATCTGATCCGAAGTTGGCAGCGGTTCCGGAGTCGGTGTGTCCGGCGTCTGTGCATGGGCCGCCGTCGACCAGGCGACAATACACAGCAGTCCGGTGCCCACAAGTCTCAGCAACATCAGCAAACTCCATGGTGTGTTATAAGTTCGACAAAGCCACATTGGTCAATGGCTAGCACCGTAGGACGGGTCTCCCGGCCCGTCCACCCGATCGTCCCGGCAAGCATTCCCAACCTTAGAACTCGATGGACGTGACAATAGCAAACCGAAGCCTATGCGACGAAATGCATGTCGGCAATGTCAGCCTTGTTGCTGGCAGCGCGAATGTCAACCGAACTGAGGGCAACGATGGCAGCTCCGTGTGACTGGAGACTGCGCGGGCGTTGTTGAAAGAATCGGATGCTGTAAACTAATGCGACTCGCCCGTTGTGGGCGTGCAACTCAACGCTGAGAAGCATCTCGGCGAGATCCTGCCAATTCACAGAGACTGACCGACATCATGCGCAAAATTGTCTATACGATGACCGACGAAGCACCGGCACTGGCAACGCATTCATTGCTACCGATCATCCGCGCGTTTACCGCCACTTCGGGGATTGAGTTCGAGCCGAAGGACATCTCGCTGGCCGGCAGGATCATCGCCAACTTTCCGGAAAACCTGACCGCCAGCCAGAAACAAGGCGACGCGCTCGCCGAACTAGGCGAGTTGGCGAAGGCTCCCGAAGCCAACATCATCAAGCTGCCCAACATCAGCGCGTCGCTTCCGCAGCTGACGGCTGCGATCAAGGAACTGCAAGACCACGGCTACAACGTGCCGGACTTTCCAGAAGATCCCAAGAACGACGCCGAGAAAGCGATCAAAGCCCGTTACGCGAAGGTCTTGGGGAGCGCCGTGAATCCCGTGCTGCGCGAAGGCAATTCGGACCGTCGCGTCGCTGCGCCCGTCAAGGAATACGCCAGGAAGAATCCCCATTCGATGGGCGCATGGACGGCCGATTCGAAGACGCACGTCGCGTCGATGACGAGCGGTGATTTCTATGCCAGCGAGCGTTCGCACGTCATGCAACAGGCCGGCGATGTTCGCATCGAGTTGGTCAGCGCCGACGGCGAGACCACGGTGCTCAAAGAAAAGACCTCGCTCCAAGTGGGCGAAGTGATCGATGCTGCGGTGTTGAACTGCCGAGTACTGCGCGAATTCGTCGCGCGGGAGATCGACGACGCGATGGCCAAGGGCGTGCTGCTCTCGCTGCATCTCAAGGCCACGATGATGAAAGTGTCGGACCCGATTATCTTCGGACATGCCGTCGAAGTGTTCTTCAAGGATGTCTACGAAAAGTACGCGGCAAAATTCCGCGAACTTGGGATCGAACCAAATAACGGACTGGGAGACGTCTATGCAAAGATTGCGAATCTTCCCGAAGCGGAACAAACCGCTATCAAGGCAGATATCGAGGCCGTCTACAAAGTCCGACCGCAACTTGCCATGGTCGACTCGGGCAAAGGCATCACGAACTTGCATGTCCCCAGCGATGTGATCATCGATGCCTCGATGCCCGCCGCGATTCGTAGCTCCGGACGGATGTGGGGACCGGATGGCAAGTTGCACGACATGAAGGCGATCATCCCGGACCGCTGCTACGCCGGCGTCTATCAAGAGACGATCAACTTCTGCAAAGCGAATGGTGCCTTCGACGTCACGACCATGGGGAACGTTGCCAACGTCGGCCTGATGGCACAGAAGGCGGAAGAGTATGGTTCGCACGACAAGACCTTCGAGATTCCAACCGCTGGCACGGTGCGAGTCGTTGACGCAACAGGCACGGCGTTGCTTGAACACTCCGTCGAGCAAGGCGATATCTGGCGAATGTGCCAGACGAAGGATGCTCCGATTCGCGACTGGGTCAAGCTGGCCGTCAATCGAGCCCGCGCCACGGGCTCGCCTGCGATCTTCTGGTTGGACGAGAAGCGCGCACACGACGCGAATCTGATTAAGAAGGTGAATGAATACTTGCCCGAGCACGACACGAACGGACTCGACATTCGCATCCTGTCACCGGTCGAGGCAACGCGACTGTCGTGCCAGCGTTGCAAGGCTGGTCTGGACACGATCTCGGTGACCGGCAACGTGCTACGTGACTATCTCACCGATCTGTTCCCGATTCTCGAACTAGGCACGAGTGCCAAGATGCTTTCCATCGTGCCGTTATTGGCAGGTGGTGGGTTGTTCGAGACAGGTGCGGGCGGCTCCGCGCCGAAGCATGTGCAGCAGTTTCTCGAAGAAGGACATCTTCGTTGGGATTCGCTCGGAGAGTTCTTGGCGTTAGCCGTTTCGCTCGAAGATCTCGGTACAAAGACGGGCGATAGCAAAGCCTTGGTGTTGGCCGAGACCTTGAACGCAGCCACTGGCAAGTTCCTGGACAATGACAAATCGCCTTCACGGAGCGTCAACGAACTCGACAACCGCGGCAGTCATTTCTATTTGGCTCTGTACTGGGCCGAAGCGCTCGCTGCCCAAACCAAGGATGTGGAACTGCAACGCCAATTCGCTCCTCTGGCAAAACTGCTTGCCGAAAACGAGACGCAGATCGTCGACGAATTGAACGCGGCACAAGGCTCGCCCGTCGACATCGGCGGTTATTACCATCCCGATGCGAAGAAGACGGAGGCCGCGATGCGACCGAGCGCGACTTTGAACGACGCGCTGAGGTCACTCAATACTTCCAAGTGCGAAGGTTGAATGCGCCAGATGATGCAACTACTCCGGCAAGCGAACGACTTCGCTGCGGAAGACGTTGCCATCGAGATCGAGGATGCGAAAGCCAGGTGGGATGAAGTCGAGGCTGAATTCGGGCGAGTCGACACCGAACTGAATAACGACCGACGGAGTGGTCAGCAGTTGCAGGTCGCCAATTCGTTTCTCGCGATCTTGATGCACGTGGCCACAACAGATGGCTTTCACCTGCGGGACACCGGCGACGACTTGCAGCAGCGACTGGGCATCGCGGAGTCCAAGTGCGTCGACCCAAGCGGAGCCGACTTCAAACGGCGGATGATGCAGGAACAAGACCGTTGGTTGTCCGACATGTGAACGAAGTTCTTCTGTCAGCCACAGCAGTTGCCGCTCGCCCAGTAAACCTTCGACTTCACCGGGGATGTGCGAGTCGAGCCCGATCAGCCGCCAATTGCCGACGCGGCAACTGAACGTAAAGAAATCCGGCTCGTCGGACGCCAGGTCCGGAAACGCTTCACGTACGAACGGTCGGTTGTCGTGATTGCCTAACAGCAGCTTGCATTTCGGTAGCCAGTCACCTAACAACTCGCGCAGGACATCATACGTCTCGCGTTGTTCGTCGTGTGCCAAATCACCGGTCACGACGATTTGGTCGAAGCTCCAGCGGCCAGCGTCGACTCCCTCGCGGATGTACGCGATCACTCGTTCGACTTCGGCTCGCGTGCAAACATCCTTCAGCGTCCCCGCAGGGTCACTCATCAGATGCAGATCAGTCATTTGCAGAATGCAAGGCATAACAAGCGGTCACTCGGGAACGATTTGAAGGCCGGACAATATCGCTTCGCCTCGCACGTTGCGAAAACGAATTTGGATCGTCGAGTCGCCAGGAATGCCCGTGAACTGCTTGACGATGCCACGAAGTGAACCGCCCGCCTCGGCAGCAATATCAAATCCTTCGAGAACTGGCTTTCCTTGGACTAAAACGTCGAACACTCGTTCGCCTGCAGCGTGGTCTTCCAGTTCGGCGAACGTCAGGCGGACCGTGTAGGAACGCGTCGCATTGGCATCCAGTTTCTGCTCGATCGACTCGATGCCAACGACCGCAGAAGAGGCAACCCAGTCAAAAGCTTCAGCGGCCGGCGTGATGCGTGACGAATGGTGCCGGACCGTCCGAACCTCGCCAGAAATCTTGATCGGCAATTCGGGCGAACTTCCGCCGACGCTGGGTTGATCGTACCATAAGCTGCCGTCGGAGCCTCGACGATCTCCCGGAGCGCCTAAGTTCACGGCAAAGCTGGCGGGCGTTTGATCGAGATTGCTAAATGTCCACTGTTCAACATCGGGCATGTGAATCAACGCCAGCGAGCATTGGTTCTGATACGCACACGTACACGTGCGTGTGTAATCGGGGGCGTTCAACACGCCGTCCGCGACGATGAGATTCGCGGTGCAACTGGACCGAAAGCCGCCGATGTTGCCCGTGCCGCTATCGCCCGCGAGATCATAGAATCCGGCCGCGCCGCTGCGGAACGTGAGCAGATGTTCGCTGCCCACCGCCGTGTTGCATCCGTACATTCGCTTGTAATTCCAACCAGTCGTCTTTCCGGTCAGCAAATCCAATTCAAAGCCGCCACCGCCATTGGTGATGATCCGGTCGCGCCACAGCAAACACGGCCCGCTATGTTTCTGAGAAAGGTCTTTCCACAAGACCGTTCCGTCATTGCCGCGATAGGCGACCATGCCTGCCACGACTTCGTCTTTGGCACGATCGCGATACGCGCTGCCAGCCTGAAGCAGCACATCGTGCTCGCGAGAATAGTTGAGAAACGTTCCGAAGACATCGTCGTTGGTTGACCACACGATCTCGCCGCTTGCCGTATCCAGAGCGAGCAGTCGTGGTTTCGTCGGAGGCTTGAGCCCGCGTCGCTGCAGAGTCTGCAACTGGAGGTCGGACATGCTGTCGATACAAAAGATCCGCTCGCCCGCTGCGGCAATCGCGTTGTGGCGGAAGCTGAACTCCGCGGTTCGCGTCCAAAGTACCTTGCCCGTGTGGCGATTGATGACGACGAGTTGCCGACTCGACGAAGAATACTGAGCGGCCGAAAGTAGCTCGGCAATACGATCTGAATTCACGGCATCTTTCTCGTCACTGACCGCGACCGGACTCGATGTAGCAATCAGCACGTCTCCTTCGACGGCAAGATAGCCCCAAGTTGGTTTGGGCGAACCGGCGTCGGCATCCAGCGTTATCTCCCGAATGGTTTCGCCGCTCACGGCATCGATGTGCAAGATCGCATCTCGATACACGACATAGATCGCATCGGGCAACGTGACATAATTGCTGCCGATCTCACCGGCACCGGCAAAGTGCTTGGTCGTGTCGTAATACGTGCCAAGTCCAGGCAGATCCTTCTCCCAAAAGACGCGGCCGGTGTAGACATCGACACAGCGGAGCATGTCGGCTCCTTCGATGACGAGTCGTCCACCGGCTACTTGCGGCGACGGCCCGTGCCCGTGACGCGGCAAGACTTTGTCGTTTGGCGGACCACCGAACCACAGCAAACCGAGCGGTGCCTTCACGATCGCATCTTGCGACACAACGCTGTTTGTGGCATCGGCGTATTGATGCGTCCAACTGCCGGCACCGGGAAGCGCTCCGACGCGAGTCAAAAAGCTGACGTTTCCCTCACGAGAGAGTTCGGCGTTTGCGAGTTCGCCGCGCGCGACGACCGCTGCCAGCGCCGCGTGCTGTTTCTGAGTCAGCTCCCAACAGGCAAAGCCGCCGTAGGGACGCAAGCAGTGGAATACAGTTCGAGCCAAACTAGCGATCTGATCGTCGCCTGCGGATTCGGAGACTTCGCCGGTAGCGACGCTGGCAATGTACGGTGGCAGTGCGATTTCGGACAAGTCGCGATGAATAGCTGCTGCGCGCGGGCCGTACATATCGAGAACGCTCATCCGGCGACGGAATGCATCGACTCGTTCAGCGAGGGGGTCGACGGCGATCACTTGAAGATCGGTGCGAGTGATGAGCTGCTCTGCCAGTCCCGGCGAACCGATGCCGAGAATGATCGCATATCCACCTAATGCAGCATCACGCTTCAGGATTGCATCGACGAGCGGTGTTGGCTTTGCGGACTCGCGATCGATTGCAGCAGGTGCGGGTTTCGTCGTTGTCGTTCCGCCTGCCGAAAAGCATTGGATAGTTTGGTCTGTAATGACAAACAACTTGTCGTCGCCCGCGATCATGCCGCGGGCAGTGCCTGTAATCGTATCAGACCACTGCGGCGAAAGAACTTTGTTGGCCTGTCGCGCAGCTTCGATATCGAACGCGGCGACGAAACCTTCGCGGGCAGTGTAGGCTCTTTTTCCAGCCACCAAGTAGATGGGCAAATCGGGAGTCGAGACGCCCCACGAAGCGACTGGCTTGAGTTCGACTTTTTCTATGGCGATTCCTTTACGATCGGGAGCTTGCGAGCGTCGGACAGCGTCCGTCATATCGTGTGCCGACATTTTGCTGAGCACGATGTCGCCGCTCATCGCATCCACGGGAAGCGAGCCTAGCGACGATCCGTCCTGCATCGCGAACACCGCATTGTCAACGACATAAAAACCCTTGCTCGCCGTCACACTCCATCCGCCCGAGCCTTTGCCGCCAAAGTCGAAACGCTCCATCTCGCCGGTGTCCCGATTGAAGATGCCCGGCAACGAGCGACCGCCAGGCACCAACAGCTTGTCGCCGATCGCCGCGAGATACCCTTGCGGCACGATCGATCCGAACGACGGAGCGCCATGCGGATGTGTGACCCATCGCGAGCCGGTCTCGCTGTTGATCCATTTCGTACTGCCCGTCTCGGCATCCACGGCTTGTACGAAGATCCCCATGAAGGGCCAAATGCCCGCCGTAAAATAGACCGTGTCATCCATCAGCACCGGGCCACCACGAACCGGCCACATCGAGACGAGTCGATCATTCCCAATGATCCGTCGGTCGTCCGGCCCGCCGCGAACTTTCCACAGCAACGCGCCATCCGTTGCCTGCAGACAATAGACAAAACCATCATCGCTGGCCGCATAGATCCGACCGCGAGATGCCACGGGAGCGAATCGAACCGGCCCTTCGGTATAGAATCGCCATGCTTCCGTGCCGGATTCGGTGCTGTACGCTGTGATCGTGTCGTTCGCGCTCGAGCCGAGGATCAAACGATCTCCCACGACGATCGGTTGATGAACAGAGTCGAACTGTAACTTCTCTTGCGATGTCGGCCACGCCGGACGCGTTGCCGAAAGCTTTAACGTCCACGCGAGACTCAATTGATCGGGCAATGGAGCCGGCGAAGCATTCGACCGCGCCGCGTCGTATCGCCACATTGGCCAGTCGGCGGCGGACAGGGGCTGACCGAACAGCCCGATCACAATCGCCACGAACATCGTCCGTATAAGAAGTAAGCGCATTGAACACTCCAGAAGTAAGTCAATCGTGTGCCACTGGCTTTGCCAGTGCTCGTCGCAAAAAAGGCACTGGCGAAGCCAATGGCACTCACCAGATGCGATTCGGTAAGGCTATTAGTATAGTCGTCCCCGCATTGCTGAGTCAGCCGCATTCGCGACAATACGCAGCATGCTTGAGCGAACCCCGAAAATCGCGTATTTGACCGCCGGCGCGGCCGGAATGTATTGCGGTAGCTGCATGCACGACAATACGTTGGCCAGTGCGCTGACGCGGTTGGGCGTCGACGTACAGTTGATTCCGACTTACACGCCAATTCGGACGGATGAGGAAGACGTCAGCATCGATCAAGTCTTCTTTGGCGGGATTAATGTTTTTCTCGAACAGCTAGTTCCAGGCTACCGCTTCCTGCCCGGGTCCATTCGGTCGCTACTCGATCGTCCTAGCTTGATTCGTTGGGCGACCAAGGGAGTTTCATCGACGAGTCCCAAGTCGCTTGGGGCGTTGACCGTATCGATGCTGCGAGGTGATCAGGGGTATCAGGCGACGGAAGTGACCAAGATCTGCGACTGGTTAGCCAAAACCGTTCACCCGGACCTCATTAACTTCAGCAACGTCATGATCGCCGGCTGTGTGCCGCATCTCAAACGGCAACTGAATGTCCCGCTGGTGGTCACGTTGCAAGGCGACGACATCTTTCTAGAGAGTCTTCCCGAGCCCTACAAGTCACGCGCACTCGCCGAGATCCGCAAGCTCGTCGAGCACATCGATGCGTTTCTGACCCACAGCCAGTACTACGCGCGTTTCATGTCCGAGTACCTTGGCATTCCGGCGGAGAAGTTTCGTGTGGTACCACTGGGGATCGATACGCGAGACTTTCCGCCGCTGCCCGGCCCGGTCGGCACGCGACGCGAGCCGACGCAAACGATCGGCTACTTGGCTCGACTGGCTCCGGAGAAAGGCTTGCACATCTTGGTCGATGCCTTCATCGAATTGAGCAGGCGAGAAGCCACTCGCGACGTACGACTACAGATCGCCGGGTGGCTTGGCGAAAACAACCGCGCTTATGCAGAGGCGGAGTTCGCGAAACTACGTGAGGCCGGGTTGCAGGACCATTTTCACTACGCAGGTTCGGTTTCTCGCGAAGAGAAAGTCGCCTTCCTGCGCCGGCTGGATGTATTCTCGGTTCCAACAACGTATCACGAGCCGAAAGGTTTGTTTGTCCTTGAGGCTCTGGCAGCAGGCGTTCCTGTCGTGCTGCCAGAGCACGGCGCGTTTCCAGAATTGATCGAAGCAACCGGAGGTGGCCGACTTGTTGCACCGAACGATGCGATCGCACTGGCCGACGAGTTAGAGAGAACCCTTCTCGATCATTCAAGTCGCCATCGCTTGGCACAAGCCGGTGGGCAGGCGGTGCATGCACGATTCAATGCCGAAAGCATGGCCCGCGCGACTCTCAGGATCCTTTCGGAGTTCTTTCCGATGGGGATCGACGCCGACTAAGTTCGAGTTTTGCATTTTTTGGACTGCGGTGACTTGTCACCGCTTTGCTCTCCAGTGCGAAGCACTTTTTCAGCATCACCGCAACTTACATTGGATAGCGAATAATTGGTTCCAAGTCGAAAAATACCAAAGC